>JAVBKH010000053.1:0-16834 GCA_031554155.1 Oscillospiraceae bacterium | reverse complement strand
TCGGTGGGGTATGACTATGAGCTTATTTATGCGCTTGGCACATTTTTGGGTATTTCCACCACGTCCGAAATACTGGAGCTAATTGATGCTGTTGAAGAGACTGGAATGGACGCCATGAGTACAGGCGTTGTGCTAGGCTGGGCAACCGAGGCTCTCGCAAAAGGAATTATTACAGAAGAGGACACGGAGCTACCACTGCAATTTGGCAACAAAGACGCATATCTTAGTGCCATATGGAAAATTGCCAAGCCGAAAAGTGTTTTTTATAGCACATTGGGCGGCGGTGCGCGTTACGCCTCACAGATTTATGGCGGGGCTGAATTTGCCATGCAGGTAGCGGGCAATGAAATGGCAGGCTACCACACTGGATATGGCTCTCTTGTCGGCGCGGCTATTGGCGCGCGCCACTCGCATCTATGCAATGGCGGCTATGCTGTTGACCAAGGTGCCAAGGGAGACTTTGACCCCAAATCGACATTGCATGCACTAGAAAATGAAGAAATTGAGCGTTGTATGCTAAACTCGCTTGTCATGTGCCTCTTTGCTAGAAAGGTATATGACCGCCCGACAATTCTTGCTGCTTTGCAGGCATTAGGAAAAGAAATAACCGATCAAGATTTAAGCGATATTGCCTTGCGCAATTATAAGACAAAGCTGCGTATCAAAAAAGCACTGGGGTTTGACCTCGAAAATATTCGGTTGCCCAAGCGTTTCTTTGAAACACCAAGTCTTAGCGGCATGATAGATGAAGAAACGGCCCACCAAATGCTTAAAGAATATCAAAAGCGTACGGTGGAATTAATGGCTGATGAGGTTGTGAAATGACAGTCTATGTGAGCACGGCAAGCTGGGCGCGTCGCTATGTGGAAGAACGGCTTGCCCACCTTGAAGTTTCGCAGCCTGTTACAGCGGAGAAAGCCGCAGTTGCGGTCGGTGTGCCAGATAGCGAAATCGGTCTTTTGGAGGTTGATGGGCACTTAGTTGAACGTAACTGTCTGCTGAAAAACGGGGACGTTTTGGTGGTACACCCTGTTATTATAGGGGGATAGCGCTGTATAGCGGTACTTGCAATGAAGCAGTTTATTTCGAAGAAGAACAAGGTTTTTCTGGAAGACGGGCTAGTATTTAAACACTGCGCGGACTCGACGGCTGCTAAAAAAGAGGCCGAGTCTTTAACCTGCTTAGCCAGCGCTGGGGTGTGGGTTCCAAAAGTGATGAAGGTTAGCGAAAACACGATTGTAATGGAGTATATAGTGGGCGAAACTATTCCTGAATTTTTGAACAGGATGGAGTTTGTTGCGGACGAGCAGCAAATATTTGATGCCGCTCAGCGGCTTTGCAGTTGGCTTATATTATATTACGACGCGGTTAAGCACTCCCGCACTAACGAAAACAGAGGCGACGTGAACGGGCGCAATTTTATTCTGACATATAATCATGTGGTGAGCGTCGACTTTGAAGAGCACAGCTTTGGAAGCCGAGAACAGGACGTAGGAAAGATGTGCGCGTTTATTTGCATGTATGACCCTGCCCACACAGATGTCAAGAGGAATTTTTCTAAAATGTTCATGCAAGCAGCGGTTGAGCAAATGAAACTTGATGAACATATCATATGCGATTTTTATTGCAGGGAAATTGACGCCATGAAGGTGAGGCGAAAAAAGTGATTGAAAGTGAGAGGAGTGGATTGTCGGGTCGGTATAATCGCAATAAAAACACGATTTCGGCAGAAGAGCAAAAAGTTCTTAAAGCTGCAACAGCTTGCGTGGTAGGGCTTGGCGGCTTGGGGGGACACATTGCCGAACAGCTTGCACGGCTTGGAATTGGGGAATTGATTTTGATTGACGGAGATATCGTTGAAGAAAGCAACCTCAACCGCCAGTTATTTGCTACGGAAAAAACATTGGGGTTAAACAAAGCGGCGGCGGCAGAACTTCGTCTGCGCGATGTAAATTCCGAGGTGCGGTGTAAATTTCACAGCCAAAAGCTGACCGATGAAAACGCACTTGAATTGCTTTGCGGTGCCGATATAGTTTTTGATGCGGTAGACAATATACCCACGAGAAAGCTCATGCAGCGCGCGTGTCGAGAGCTTAATTTACCGCTGATTCACGGCGCAATCGGCGGCTGGTATGGGCAGGTCTCTGTGGTTATGCCCGACGATGACACTTTCGACAAATTGTATCCTAAGGAATCTGGTAAAGGTTTGGAAAGTGTACTGGGCAACCCCGCATTTACGCCAGCTATCATAGCGTCAATTCAAGTGGCTGAAGCCGTAAAGTACCTGTTGGGCACGGGAGAGCTTCTGCGCGGAAAACTGTTGCGGTTCGATTTGCTAATGCAAGAATACACCATTATTCAGCTGTAAATTATAGCGTATTTTTTTCTTAGATAATTGAATATTGTTTCTCCGATTCTTTTGCGCTAAGGCTTTTTGCTATGCGCATCTGAACGACAGGGCAAAATGGGAAACTGTTTTACCTTCCATTGTGAAAAGGGGATTAAGGCTATATCTTGGAGTAATTCAAGGTGTAAAAGCCGTCCCGTGGGACGGCTTTTTATATTATATTATTAAAATTAAGGGGTCAAATTAAATGAAAAAACTTCTCGTACTTTCCTTGGCAATTATCATGATATTCGTGAGTGCATGCAACACGAATGCACCAGATTCTTCGGTTGCACCAGATTCTTCGGCTGCTCCAAGTTCTTCGGCTGCACCAGATTCTTCGGTTGTACCAGATTCTTCGGCTGCACCAGATTCTTCGACTGCGCCAAGTTCCGAAGCCTCCAGTGAAGCAGCTCCTGCTGCCAGTATCGGCGAATGGACTATCACTGTTGTTACCAAAGACGGCGAAAATGCGTTCACTAGCGCAGATGCGGCCAAATTAACACCAATCTCGATGGAAGCGACAACAAAGAATAAAAAAGGTGAAGAGTCCACAAGTGCCTACATTGGCGCTAAGCTTGCGGATATTCTTGCTACAGTGGGAGTTTCCGATTTTACTTCCCTAACAATCGAAGCTTCTGACGGGTTTGCCGCCGACTACGATAAAACCCTTGCAATGGCAGATGATACCATCTTGGCATGGTCGAAGGATGGTAAGGCTATAAAAAGCGATTCGCCGCTGCAAATGGCTCCAAAAACAGGAGTTGGCAATCAATTTGTGAAATCCGTTGCCAAGATTATTGTCAACGCATAACAGGAGGAACGACATGAAAAAGTCGGCTTCCATTCTCGCGACATTTCTTTGCATGATTCTGTGCTTTACTGCGTGCCAGACAGCTCCTCCCGCAGCGCAAGGTAATGCGGACTCTGCGGCACTGACTGTTCACGATGGTACTTTTACCGGAGCGGCAAAAGGCTATGGCGGCGAGTTGACGGTTGAAGTAACAACTGCCGCTGGAAAAATTACCGCAATGGAAATTAAACAGCACAATGAGTCGCCAGAATACGGCGGTAGGGCTGTGGACGAGTTGCCAACTAAGATTGTTGAGGCCAATTCTCTCGGTGTTGATGCGATTAGCGGTGCAACGATTACCTCCCGTGCAATTTTTCGGGCAGCGTCGAGCGCTATAGCAAAAGCGGGAGGCGACCCGAAAGCGTATGATTATACTGCCGTGGAAGAAATCTCCGCTTCAGATGTGGTCAAGTTTATCGGGCTGCCCGACGGCAAGGCCGCTGAGTTTACAGGCGAACAACTTATGGCAATGGAGTCTGTCACTGTTGACGCCACTTCTGTCAACGCATCGGGTTCAACCGCCGATATTACTGCGACGGGCGTAACACTAGAAACGATTTTGCAATCGCTTGGAACATCACAAAAAGATTATGAAGCTATAATAGCAACCGCCACTGACGGATACTCGATTGAAATTCCAAAGAGCGTTTTGCAAACCCGTGATGTAATTATCGCTTGGAATGTAAACGGCGAGCCACAAAGCCCGCGTACAATTGTACCGAAAGAGCGGGCTATGTACTGGGTTAAATTCCTTAGCACGTTTGAGCTCAAGGGCGAGATTGAGAGGGTCCCTGTTAATACAATTAACGTAATGGAAACCATGCTGGCTGGCCTTGCCGACAAAGCCGAGGATTATAAATACTACGACACGACAGATAAAGCTATTCCAGTCTCCGTAGTTTTTGAGAAGTACATTACCGCAAAACCAGAGTTTGTCACGCTGAATTCAATTGACCAGTGGGGTAAAAACGACAAGTTCGACACGGTTGCTGCGCAATATATCAAGTTTACGGGTGAGGACGCCCCCTTGTTTATCGGCCCAAATCTGCCAGAGGGAATGCGCCTGAAGAACATGCTCACGATGCAAATTGCAAACGAGAACATCATCAGCGCAGCCATGGCGATGAAAAAAGAGAATATCCCAGAGGGTGAGGCTATTCCACTCTCGAAGCTTTTAGAGATGTCTGACATGACAGACGCAAGCAGTTACGATTTCACAGCTGCCGATGATTACACAGTCGAGATTCAAAAAGCTGATATTGAAAAAGGGTCGGTTCTAATTCGGGAAGGTGCTGTTCGCGTGAGTTTTGAAGGGCTTGAAAAAAACACCACAGTGAAGAACCTTTTAAGAATCAAGGCGAATGTGGGATAACACGATGATTCATAAATTTCTCCAAAAATTTTCATTGTTTAATTTAATGACAATCGCTATGATGGCTGCTTTGGGAATTGCCATCAAAGCCGTGATTGTTCCACTTGTGCATATAGTTACTGGTCCACTATATATACCAGGTGGCGTTGTGGCAGGGGGCATCTATATGATGTTCCTTGTTCTTTCTGTTTCTTTGACTGGGTTGCGCGGTGCAGCAAGTCTTTGCGGTTTTTGTCAGGGTATTATGGTTCTCATCATCGGTTTTGCAGGTTCGCATGGTGTTTTGAGCATTTTGTCCTACACGGCTACTGGTTTTGCAGTGGACTTGATTATGCTTATACTGCGGCACAAGGGCTGCTGCGTGCTTTGCTGCTTTTTGGGAGGAATCGCCGCGAATCTGACTGGCACACTGATTGTCAACTATGCTTTTTTTAACTTACCACTTGTTCCGCTAGTGCTAAGCCTGTCCGCTGGGGCACTTTCGGGCGGATTAGGCGGAGTTCTCTCGTGGATAATTACAAAACAGTTGCGAAAATATAAGGTGATAACATGAAAAAATTTTGCTGCATTGTCCTGCTGTTGCTGTTGCTTTGCGGCTGTGTTCAGACGACTGTGGCTACAGGAACTATTGGCGTAGAATTTAGCGGATTTGTGCCTAGCTTTTCGGTTACAGGTGACGTTGACGATGTGATTGCCGTGAACCGCGAAACTGCGGCTGATTTTGAATGGACAACCGTTGAGAGTGAAGACGTATCGCTGCCCGCGATAATGTTGGCAGATGTCATCAAAGCGGCTTCACCCAGAGCGACTGGCTATAGCTTGTTGCTAATCGGCGTGGACGGCCTTGCATCAATGATTGAAGGTGACGACCTCGCTAGCTGCTACATCGCTTATTCAGAACAATATGCGTGGGAATGCGTCAACTTAAACCACCCCATCTCAAGCAAAATCAAGATGCTACACGAGATTGTCGTCATCACGCACGAGGGTGTTCTCGACCCCGCAGCCACTGGCCTAGTTGACGAACAGGGTAGCCGCGCGATAACAGCAGGACAGCTACGACTGGCGGGCTACAACTATGCGCTAGAATTTGAGGGACATTCCGACATTAGCGGCCACGGGGTGACAGTTTTTACGCCACATAAACGCGTGCCGCTCACCAACCAATTGCAGGCAGAGAATCAAGTTTGCGTGATGGGCCGAAACGGCGAAATCAGCTATGACAGAAAATTTTCGGCGAATTCTCTTGAGATTGGCAAAACCACGCTCGGATATAGCGATAAGCTAGAGGATATTGCGGGAATCATGGCCAATCCGCCCATGACGAACATTACCGAGGTAAATCGCGACGCATTATACATGATTAACAAGGGTGAAAGCGTTCTCGTCATTGAGCTTGACGGTTGGGGCTATGAAATGTTTAGTGAAGCTACACGGCTTGGCAAGCAGCCATTTTTAAGCAGCTTAAAGGTGTCGCAAGCGCTTGCGGTGTTCCCGCCGATTTCTCCAGTTGGGTTGGCATCAATGCTGACTGGCCAAACACCAGACAAGCACGGTATCCACGACCGCGACAACAAAGACGTAGCAGTAGAAGATATTTTCGCGACCATAGCCAAAATGGGGAAAACGGCCGCCTATGTTGAAGGCGAAACTAGCTTGATAAAAACCTCGCTCACTCCAATACTTTCGCCAGATTTAAACAGTCAAAACGGCACTGACGACGACGTATACGAGAACGCAAAAATAGCGGCAGCTAAAACACCAGATTTTTTGTTCGTGCACTTTCACGGTATTGATGATGTTGCCACAAGTGACGAGCCACTTGCACAATCCACGATGGACAAAATAGCCGAGGTTGACAACTATGTGTCGCAGCTTGTCGGCAATTGGAACGGCAAGGTGATTGTCACAGCTGACCATGGCCTCCACAAAACCGAAGGTGGCGGCTCGCATGGATTTTTCTGCCGCGAGGATATGGTTGTTCCATATATCATCACAGAGGGAGGAAAATCCTCATGACTAAAAACTCTAAAATTGTGCTGGTGATAGCGGCAGTTTTGCTAGTGATTGTCGCGGTATTTGCATATCTCAATAAAGACAATCTGGCAGCAAAAAAAGAATCGCAGCAAAGCGGAACGTTTTTTATTTATGCAGGCAATAAGCAATTCACCGCAACAATGGACGATATAGCCGCACTAAAGCCGTTTGATATCGAGGCGAATTACAAGAAAAACGGCAAAGCACCAGAGACCAAAATCTATCAAGGCGTTAGCTTTAAGGCGCTTGTCGAAAAGCTAGGGATTGATTATTCTGCGTTTAAGTCCGTTTCGTTTACTGCTGCTGATGGCTATGCTTCAGCACTGACTATCGAAGAAGCCATGAACAACCAGAGTTGTTATATTGTAATATCAATGGATAACGTGCCGCTTGGAACAAAAGAAAACGGCGGTTCTGGCCCCTATATGATGATTTTGGCGCATGACCAATTCAGCCAAAAATGGTGCAAATTCTTGATGGAAGTAAGGTTTGCATAAGGAGGCACTATGCCATTACCCGCAATTGAAATAACAAGCTTGACAGTCCGTTACGACAACGGGCCAGACTTATTGCGGGATTTTTCCCTTTCAGTGGGGGAGGGCGAATGCGTTGCCATTCAAGGGGAATCTGGCTGCGGTAAGAGCACACTTCTCCATTGCATATGTGGTTTAATTCCGTCAAGCATTCACGCGGAATTGTCTGGAACGGTACGAATTTTCGGCCGTCCAGTTGCCGAATTGCCACGTCAAGAGCTTGTCAGCCTAATCGGCATTATGTTCCAAAACCCTGATACGCAACTTTTCTGTGACACTGTCGAGGACGAAATTGCATTTGGAATGGAGAACATTTGCCTACCACGCGATGAAATGGCTGCAAGAATTAACGACGCGCTAAAACTTACAGGCTTGGAAAGATATCGGCTGACTTCTCCCAACAAGCTTTCTGGCGGGCAAAAGCAGCTTGTCGTTTTAGCGGCAGTGATGGCTTTGCAGCCGAAAATCCTCTTGCTGGACGAATCGTTCTCGCAGCTTGACTCATGCGGCAAATCGAAGATGCTAGAGCATATCCATCTGCTGAAACAGCAGGGGCAGACGCTTATTCTTGTTGACCACGACGCGGAAAATCTTTTTTTGGCTGATAGGGTGGTTTTGATAGGAGGTGAACCGAATGCGGACAGTTGTTGAGCTAAGAGATGTGCACTATACCTATCCGCAAGGTGATGGTTTTGCATTGTCAATTCAAAAGCTTAGCTTTGTAGGTGGGGCATGTTCAGCTGTTTGCGGCAAAAATGGCAGCGGAAAAACCACGCTTGGAAAGCTGATTGCAGGACTTTTGCGGCCCACGGCAGGCAGCGTTTTTTTTATGGACGAGGATATCTCCGCATGGCCACTTGGAAAAATTGGCAGTAAGATTGGCTATTTGTTTCAGGAGCCATCGCGTCAAATTTTTGCGCCGACCGTTCTCGAAGAAATAACATTCTCTCTCGTACTAAATGGAATGGAACAAAACATAGCCAATCAAATTGCCTTTGAAATGCTTGAAAAATTCGACATGAAGTCACTTTTTGAATCAGCGACCTTTACGCTTAGCCGCGGCGAAAAACAACGCCTAGCGATTGTGGCAATGTTGGTGACAAAGCCTTCGTTTTTGGTGTTAGATGAGCCTACAACTGGCCTTGATTCGCGACGAAAAAAAACGTTGGGAGAAATGCTGCGCAAGCTGACAAGCCAAGATGTGGGGATTTTGCTGATTAGCCACGACCGCGATTTTGTGCGGGAATATGCCACAAACACCATTGTCATGGCAGGCGGGAGCGTGGAGACTTGAAAAAATATTTTGTCCCCGACCCGCGCTGTACATTTGCCATGTCGGGCTATTTCTCGATATTTGCTGTTCTGGCGCAAAATATTTCTACCATTGTTGCGTTGCTGATAATGGCGATTATTTCCTCTTTAATTTTGCGTATTAATCTAAATCGCGTTATGGGGCGGCTAAAGCGACTTTTGCAGGTTGTTGTGGTAGTTTCACTCATGCAGAGCATTTTTCAGCCCTCTGGGCAAGTGCTACTCGAAATAGGGCAAGTTGCGCTTATCACCTCGGGCGGGCTAGAGAAGGGCATTGTGGTGCTTTGCCGCCTGTCAATTTTAATTATTGGAGGCTCGCTGTTTACGCTTTATTCCTCCCGTGAGCTGATTCAGGCAATGATTCAAATGAAAATTCCGTACGAAATCGCATATATGGTTAGTGTTGGCATTCGATTTGTGCCGATGATGGGACAGGAGCTGCGCGACAGTTTGACGGCTTTGCAGTTGCGCGGGGTGGTTATTGAAAATTTAAAGCTAAAAAAGCGGCTCAAGGTGTATACTTATCTTTTGCTGCCCGTTGTTGCAGGCAGCTTGCACAACGCGCGGTCGCTCGCCATGTCAATGGAAATGCGCGGCTTTCGTACGCAGCAAAGTCGCACTAGCTATTTCACGCTACAGATGAAGACTAGCGATTATTGCTTTTTTGCTGCTATTATTTTGCTGACAGTCCTAACAGGAATTGCATTTTATTTGATTTGAGGGTTGAGATATGAAAGTTTTAAGTGTATGCGGTATTACCCAAAGCGGAAAAACTACCACGATTGAGAACATCATTCGCGAACTTTCGGCGCGAGGATACATGGTGGGTTCTGTGAAGGAAATCCATTTTGAAAAGTTTGCCATTGACCCTGAGCCGACAAGCAATACACGCCGCCACCGCGAGGCTGGGGCGAAACTTGTTACAGCGCGAGGTTATTTCGAAACCGATATTCTTTACCCAGAAAAACTGCCGATGCGAAAGATTCTTTCGTTTTATGAGGGATATGACTTCGTTGTGCTAGAGGGCGTCAGCGATATCCCTGTTCCAACTATTGTAACAGCCCATGCCGCAGACGACCTTGAGCAAAAATTGAGCAGCTACACATTTTGCATTTCAGGAAGAATTGCCAATCAAATAAATAAATACAAAATGCTACCCGCCATATCATCTGTGACCGATATCCGAGAGCTGGTTGACCTTATCGAACAAAAGGTTTATGACCTGCTGCCCGATTTCAACCAAGAATGCTGTTCAGCCTGCGGGTTCTCCTGCGCGGAGCTTGGAAAAGAAATTCTAGGCGGGAACGCCAAAAGGAGCGATTGCGTTGCTGATAAGGGAATTGAACTCACAGTCGACGGCACGAGAATCAACCTAGTGCCTTTTGTGCAAAGCGTCCTGCGGGATACCGTGCTTGGCGTTGTGAAGAATCTCGACGGATACCGTGAGGGAGCGGAGATTAAAATTAAGCTATAAGGTTAATTTTTTTGAGTATAATTACCATTTTGTTACCAGAAAACCCGATACTATTTCACGTCCTCGAATTCTCGAAATCTTTATGGTAATATCAGGATAAGTAAGAATACACTGTAAAGGACGAGGAGGATTCACATGAGGGTAACAAATAACCACAATACCTACACGCAACATCGACCAAGAAGCAAATCAAAGTCCGCAGGCTTCGGCGAAATCCTAACGGAAATGTCGACAACTAAATCTCAGGAAAACGAAAAAAAAGCAAATCTGGATAAGTGGACTTCGAACATGCAAAAGGTGAATCCTCACCAAGACCACGGAACGCAAATAAAGCTTCCCTCTAAAGAATTACTTATTGCGAACAGACAACCCAATGCGGAATCCGTGGGCGACAAGGAGTTGACTGGGTCGCAGATTCTCAGTTTACAATCGGATTATGATGTTGAAAATCTTACGTCAGAGATGCGGCGCAGTCTGCTCTGCGACCTTACGGACATGGGCGTGCTTTCAGCGACGGATTTAAGCTCCGATGACCAGTCTAAAGTCGATGGTGTTTTAGAAAACATCAAAGCTTTCAAAATGGGCGTCCTAACGTATGTCGAGCAACCAGAACAGCCCGAAGTAATTATAAGCGACGGCTCTGACCCTGAGTTGAGAGGACTGAGCGACGAAGAGAAGTTTGCCGCTATTATGAAGAAGTATGAGGGCGGAACTACATCCTACAAATTTAGTCAAATGGCCTCGGCATTAGCTAATGATAAGTTGATTACACGAGAGGAATCACATTTCCTAGGCGCTCTTTCATGGAACGATTATAATAATAGGAGATATACAACAGAACAAGTACAGGGTTCCAGTTTTAACGTGGATTTATTTAATAAGAATTATCGCGTGACTATGGACAATTTGCTTAAAGAATCCACCAAGTTTGACAATTATAATATTATAACTGGACAGCCTTACAAAGTTGAAGAAGGCTTCATGAAAGAATTTGCCGCCAAATTTGAAGCTATATCAAAAACTTTATAATATGGGGAGGCATACTCATCTTGAAATAATCAGCAACCCGTCCTCCGTAAAACAAGCACTATGTATATAGCCTTAGTTTCGCAAAATATTTCTAAAACCACAAACGGCAGCACTCATTTTTTTTGAGTGCTGCCGTCGTTATTCTTAGGTGTACTTATTTCCGCTATTACTTGCCGAGTTCTGCGTTTGCTTTCTTCCAAAAATTCCGATACACGAGCCCACAGCGGGTCTTGCTTTTAGGTACTACCTATCGAACCTCTAAACTCTGATGGCGAAACCCCAGTGTGTTTTTTAAACAGCGAATAAAAGCTTTGTGGGTTGTGAAAGCCAATTTGCTCAATAATGTCAGAGACCTTTAGATTTTGGTCGGACAACAGTAGCTTTGCCTTTTCAAGTCTCAATTCAAGAATAATTTCGTGTAT
Organism: Oscillospiraceae bacterium; assembly: GCA_031554155.1. GTDB lineage: Bacteria > Bacillota > Clostridia > Oscillospirales > Ruminococcaceae > WRAV01. Next base: position 5,417 of record JAVBKH010000053.1, on the reverse strand, counting down.
GCTTGCGCCCGTTTCTTCTTTAAAAGTTCTTGCAAGATGAACCTTGTGAATGTCAAACATGTCAGCAAGGCTGCTTAGTCCTATATCTTGCGAAAAATTTTGCAAAATAAATTCGACAACCCGTTTGATTCTAGGACTATATGTGCTTATCTCTGGAAAATACTTTGTCATACCGTTTAATTCAGTTTGCGCGGGGAGTAATCCCTGCGCTTTTTTTAGGGTTGCGAGCAATTCTTTTGGGGTCAAGGAATCCTTGATTAAATAATCGCAAGCGCCTAGCTTTAATGCTGCTCTAGCATAATCAAATAACTCGTGGCAACTTAAAACTGTGAAGATTTGCGTCGCGCATTCCTCGCGAATAATTTGCATTAATTCAAGGCCGCCCATTACTGGCATTTGTATATCAATTATGACTAAATCTGGCTTGTATACGCGGTATTTTTGCAAAGCGTCTGCGCCGTTTGAAGCCTCGCAAACTATTGAAAAGCCCGCGTCGTCCCAGTTAATCAAAAGCTTTAAAAGCTCACGAGCTGGTCTCTCGTCATCGACAAGCATTACTGTGTGCACTGTATTTCACCGCCTGTATTTGGAATTTTAAACACAATCAATGTGCCGAGATTTGGCTGACTTGAAATATAAAACTTGCCGCTTTTTGGGTAATATAATTCAACTCTATCAATAACATTTCGCAACCCAATGCGACTATAGCCGCGAGTGTTTTTGTAGGTGCCGTCCATTAGGCTTTGCAAAACTTGTGGCTCAATGCCTTGGCCGTCGTCACTAATTGAGACGACCAACGCGTCCTCAATGAGAATTGTTACATCAATGCGGCCAGGCCTGCGCGTTGGCAAAATGCCGTGGAACAAGGCGTTTTCGACTAAAGGCTGTAGAATCAGCCTTGGCAAAAGCAACTCTGCGGCTTCTGGGTCCGACCACACGCGAAACGTGATTTGCGCGTCAGCATACCGTTTTTGTTGAATAAGCATGTAACTTTCGAGATAGCTAAGTTCGTCAGCGACTGTTGCGAAGCGGTCGTCAGTGTCTATACTTGCGCGAAGCAGGTTGTTGAATGACACTATCGTCTCGTAAAGCTCGGTATTTCCCGCCTTTAAGGCCATATATTTCATGGTGTTGAGTGTGTTATGTATGAAGTGCGGGTTTATTTGACTTTGCAGTAACGCAAGCTGCCCTTGCAGCATGGCAGTTTCTATGCGTCGCTTTTCCATTTGCTCGGTAACTCTGCTTTCAGTCAGCTTTTGCACGCTTTCAGTCATATCGTTAAAGCCTGTGATAAGGCTGTGCATTTCGTCGTTGGTGTGGGATTCCACTGGCTTTGGCCACAGCCCTTTTGAAATTTGCGCCATAGCCTCATTTATTCTCAAAATTGGCTTGGTTATCTGCCTTGCAATAAGAAAGCATATCGCCACCAAAAGGCAAGTGGCAATGAGAAAAATTCCCGCAACAAGCTCCGATGTTTTGCGGGTTTGGCTCATCATATCCTCATAATCGACCAAACCAACGATTCTCCAGCTTGGGTAGGATTCCACTCGCTTAGAATAAACGAGAAAGGTTCGGCCGTCAATTATAACACGGTTGTCAGCCTTGGACGAGATAGCGGACAAATCGCTTGATAATGCATTTTCAAGATAATCTGGAGTAAGCGAGTAAACAACATCAGTGCCGTTATTAAGCACAAATAATTGCGAGAATGACGAACCTAGCGAGGAGGGCAGCCCGAAAAAGAATCGGTTTGCCCGAATGTTTATTGCAAGGTAGCCTAGATGTTCAAAATTGGTCATGTCATAATAGCTGCCATAATATGTCAGAGTGGAGGTGTTTCCGCCGTCGCTTTTTGAGGTTAGCAGCCCACCGTAGGCGAAGCTGCTTGAAAATTTTTCAAATGAGGCACTTTGATTTTTGAGATTTTCTACGCCTTCCTGCCCGTAAATGGTGTCAAGCACCGTGCCGCCGAGGCTTATAGGTAAAATCGACACAAGCAGCGATGTATTTCGTGCCCTATATTCGCCACAAACTTCTGAAAGCGACCGCCTTAATCCTGGCGTGACGTCACTTTGTTTTTGAGAATACATAAGCGATTTTAGCCTTTTGTCATGAACTAAGCTGCTGTGTAGTGACCTAATTGTGTTAATTGAAGCCGAAATCTCGCTGTCCGCAAGCTCCAACATTTGCCCCATGATTTTATATTTTTCCTGCAACACCTGTGTGTTGTGGTATGAGGTTATCGCTAGAATCGTTAATCCAAACGCCAAAATAAGTGGCAACGAAACCCAGAGGGTGAAACGCAGACTGATTCTTTTCATCTAATTCCTACCTCCACTGTATATAGTATAGTTGTTTGTTTATGCAAAGTAAACACCTTTGTAAATATGGTGTTAATATTCTTGAGTAAAATGCTAATTTTCTTGCTTTACACAAACTACGCAATCTGTTAATATTTTATTAATAAGTTGGGAGGTGTATGGATTGAGCAGTGTGGAATTCAGAGGAATCACCAAATATTTCCCTGGAGTTAAAGCGCTTGACGGTGTGAGCTTTTTCGCTCGCGGCGGCGAAGTTATCGCCCTGCTTGGCGAAAATGGCGCAGGGAAAAGTACGTTGCTCAAGGTGCTGAACGGGGATTATCAAGCTGACGGTGGTCAGTACTTAATCGACGGCACAGAGCATCATTTCAAGTCACCCCACGAAGCCATTGCAGCGGGAATCAGCATCATCTATCAAGAGCGGCAGATTGTGCCGTTTCTCACAGTCGCAGAGAATATTTTTATGGAAGAATTGCCTATCGACAAAACAGGCCTCATCGACTTTAAGACGCTGAACCAAAGGGCAAAAGTAATTATAGACGAGTTTAAGCTGCCAATTGAGCCAACTGAACAGGTACGGTTTTTGTCAGTGGCGTATCAGCAAATGGTCGAGATTATGAAGGCGTATCGCAGAAAACCCAAAATAATTGCCTTTGATGAGCCTACCGCAAGCCTTTCCGACAACGAAATTGAGACGCTATTCCAGATAATTCGCAGGCTAAAAGAGCAGGGCATTATAATCCTGTATGTGTCTCACCGAATGAAAGAGATTTTTCAAATCACTGACCAGATTGTGGTTATAAAGGACGGCAAGTATGTCGCACAAATGCCGACAAAGGAGACCACAGAATCAGAACTTATTAAGCTAATGGTTGGCAGAGATTTAGGTGGAATTTTCGAGGGACTTTCGCGCAACGAGCAAAAGGGCGAAGTCGTGCTTGAAGTGAAAAATCTAACCAACGACTACATCAAGGACGTAAGCTTTTCGTTACATAGAGGCGAGATATTAGGTTTTTGTGGACTTGTTGGAGCAGGTCGCACAGAGACTATGCGGGCAATATTTGGCGCAGACAAGCTGAAAAGCGGCGAAATTTTGCTTGATGGCAACCAAATACATGTTAAAGAACCAAAACAAGCAATTAACCTGGGCATTGGGCTTTGCCCCGAGGATAGAAAAGACCAAGGTATTTTTGGCGGACGTGCAATAAAAGAAAACATAAGCGTTGTTGCACTTGAAAAAGTAAGCCGAGGTCAGTTTATACAATCAAAAAAAGAAGCTGAAATGGCTGAAGATAGCGTAAAAAATTTGCGTGTTCGAACGCCGAGCATTGACAAGCTGATACGCGAATTAAGCGGTGGCAATCAGCAAAAGGTTATTTTGGCGCGGTGGCTTGCAGTTGGCCCTAAGGTGCTAATCCTAGACGAGCCAACAAAGGGCATTGATGTAGGCTCTAAATCGGAGATTTACCAAATGGCGTGCGACCTTGCAAAAACAGGTATCGGCGTAATTGTAATTTCGTCGGAGTTGCCCGAAGTTCTTGGCTTGAGCGATAGAATAATCGTCATGTGCGGCGGTCGCATAACAGGCGAGGTCACGGCAAAAGATTCCACCGAAGAACAGCTTTTGACCTTGGCAATGTCCGAAATGAAAGGGGTGTGACGAGTTGCAAGATTTTTTTAAAAAATGGGGCAAGGTAATCTCAAAATCCGATAAAGGCAGTTTGATTATCGCATTTGCCGCTATGGTAATAATTTTTCAAATGCTGAACTCGAACTACATAACAAAAGATAATATTATCAATATCTTGATTTCCATGTCAATAGTCGGGCTTGTTGCAATCGGCGAAACTTACTTGATGATTGGCGGCGTCATTGACTTGTCGCCTGGCTCAGTTGCAGCTTTTGCGGGTGTTTTCGCGGCATTGCTGCTGAGAAATGGCTTCCCAACACCGATTGTGCTTCTGCTTGTCATTATAATTGGTGCGCTTATCGGACTACTTAACGCTATGTTAATCAACAAGCTCAAGTTTGGCTTTTTTATTACAACACTGGCAACAATGTCAATCTTTCGCGGGCTTGCGTACATTATCTGTGACGGCAAGGCAATTTTCATCACAAACCAAGCTTTCATCAAAATTGGTATAACTCGTGTGGCTGGCATACCACTTCCCGCAATTATTTTTCTTGTGTTCATCATCATATTTGGCATCATCTTGAGCAGAACACGCTTTGGTCGCAGCATTTTTATGATGGGTGGAAACCCAACCGCTGCATTCCTTTGCGGAATTAATCAAGAAAGGCTAAAGGCAGTTTTGTATATGCTTTCGGCGTCGCTTGCCGCATTTGGTGGTGCAATTCTCGCTTCCCGCATGAACTCTGGCCAACCTATGGCATCTCAAGGCCTTGAGTTTGACGCTATTACCGCAGCAGTTTTGGGCGGCGTTGCAATGAGCGGTGGTATCGGCTCTATGGGCGGCTGCTTGATAGGTTTGTTCATCATGCAAGGCTTCAATAACGGCTTGCAGATTCTAAATGTGCAGTCGTTTTGGCAACAGGTTTGCAAAGGTTTGCTATTGGTCGCGGCCCTTGCATTCGACTATTTCCGCAGAGTTCAGCGCGAAAAGAATTTGCGCAAAAACTAAGTTTTTCCTTTAAAAAAGAAAAATACAAACAAAATTTTAGGAGGATTTCATGAAAAAGCTTTTATCATTGGCATTAACAGCTATTCTAGCATTGTCACTCGCAGCATGTGCATCTACACCTGCTCCCGCATCGTCTGAGGCTGCAAAGCCCGCATCTTCCGAAGCAGCACCCGCAGCGTCGTCTGAAGCTGCTCCTGCGGCAGCGCCCGCAAAGAAAACTTCGGACTGGACACTCGCCTACATCTGCAAAGACCTTTCGCAACAATGGTTCATTGACGAATCTGGTCAGATGACCAAAATCGCAAAAGAAATGGGCGCAAAAGAAGTCATCATGTGTGACGCTGGCATGGACCCAGAAAAATACATGACACATCTCGACAACATGATTTCACAAAAAGTTGACCTCATCTTTGTGTGCCCACCAGACCAACAGCTTTCACAAATGACTGTTGAC
>JAVBKH010000061.1:0-4721 GCA_031554155.1 Oscillospiraceae bacterium | reverse complement strand
AGGAGGCGCTAGAGCGCTATATGGGCATTGAGGTTCATCGCCACAAAGCCTAGCCATTAGCCAAATAACATTTGAACTGACTTCACTTTTTAACAATCTTACTGGATTGTACAAAAAGTGAAGTCTTTTCTATTCCATAAATCCACAATTAACCTACTCTTAAAATTATTTTTAAAAACCTATTGACATTACTAACTAATACGCGTATATTACTAATAGAGTTAGCTAATAAGTTTTGGCGAGGTGAGAAAATGGATTATAAAGAATTGACTATGGAAATGTTTCAGATAATGAATGAGATGCATAAAATTAGGCATCGAAAGAGTATGGACGGCCTTGTTAGGGGAGAATCATTCGTTTTGCGATATTTAATGGACAATGGCAATAGCGCAATACCAAGTGATATGAGCGCTGCTATGGGAACCACAACCGCTCGTGTCGCAGCTACCTTGAACAGTCTGGACAAAAAGGGACTAATTTCACGCCGTATTGATAGCGACGACCGACGCCGAATAATTGTAGAATTGACAGATGAAGGCAAAAATATCGCAAAAGAACAGTGGCAGCAGTTCATGGCAGATACAGAGCACATGTTGCGCAGTGTGGGCGACGAAGACGCAAAAGAATATGTTCGAATCTTGAAAAAGATGGTTGCGGCAACTAAAACAAATCAAAACGATTAACTTGCGGTCATCGTAAAATGACCGCATTTCAAGAGCCAATAGCTAACATCATTAGTAAGTAATGATGTTCACGAACTGGAGGAGTTAAGCATGTTAAAAATTTTAAAATATCTAAAGCCAAAAGAATGGTTACAGGCCGCTGTTGCAATGGTTTTCATTGTATCACAAGTCTGGCTTGACCTTAAATTACCAGAGTTTATGTCAAGAATCACAGTGCTTGTTCAAACGGCAGGCGGTGAGATTAGCGAAATATGGCAAGTCGGCGGGTATATGTTGCTCTGCGCTTTGGGCAGCCTTGTTTCGGCAATTATTGTAGGCTTTTTCGCAGCCAGAATAGCGGCTTCTTTTTCAAAAAGGCTGCGCAGCATGATGTTTAATAAAGTTGATTCTTTTTCAATGGAAGAAATTAACCGCTATTCTACTTCAAGCTTGATAACCCGTTCAACAAACGATATCACGCAGGTTCAAATGGTGGTTACAATGGGTCTGCAAGTAATAATTAAAGCACCGATTATGGCGGTTTGGGCTATAACAAAAATCGCGGGAAAAGGCTTTGAGTGGACAGCCGCAACAGGTGTAGCAGTAGTTGTCATGGTTGTTGCAATATTCCTTATTATGATGTCCGTTATGCCGATGTTTAAAAAAATGCAGACGCTTACCGATAATATGAACCGTGTTACACTTGAAAATTTGACAGGGCTGCGAGTTGTTCGTGCTTACAATGCCGAGAGTTATCAAGAAGAAAAGTTTGAAGTGGCGAACGAGGAGCTTACACGCACGCAATTATTTACGGGGCGCACAATGGCACTTATGATGCCTGTAATGTCACTGATTATGGGAGGACTTGGCCTTGCGATTTACTGGATTGGTGCATATTTAATCAATTCGGCGGGAATGGCTGATAAACTCACGTTGTTCTCAAACATGGTTGTTTTTTCGTCCTATTCAACGCAGGTTATCATGTCATTTATGATGCTTTCTATGATGTTTATTATGTTGCCGAGAGCGTCGGTATCCGCACACCGCATTAACGAAGTGCTTAACACCAAGCCAACAATTGTTGACGGCAAAGTAACAACGGGCAATGTTGGAGTAGAGGGCGAAGTCACATTTAAAAATGTCAGCTTCAAATATCCAGACGCATCGGAATATGTTATACATGACGTTAGTTTTACCGCCAAAAAAGGTGAGACCGTTGCTTTTATAGGTTCAACAGGCAGCGGTAAAAGTACACTAATCAACCTTGTTCCACGATTTTATGACGCAACCGAAGGTGAAGTCTTGATTGACGGTGTTAATGTAAAAGATTACACGCAAGAGGCGTTGCACAGCAAAATAGGCTATGTGCCGCAAAAAGCAGTTTTATTCAAAGGAACGGTAAGCTCCAACGTTGCATATGGCGACAACAATCTCGCCAGTGCCACTGGCGATGAAGTGAAAAAAGCTGCTAGCATCGCACAAGCAAGCGATTTCATTGAAAAAATGGAAGAATCATACGAAGCCTCTATATCCCAAGACGGCACAAACGTTTCAGGCGGTCAAAAGCAACGCATTGCTATAGCAAGAGCTGTTTGCCGCAAGCCCGAAATATATGTATTCGACGATTCATTTTCAGCACTTGACTACAAAACGGACAGAGTTCTCCGTTCGGCATTAAAAAAAGAGACTGGCGGAGTGACTAGCTTAATCGTTGCACAGCGCATTGGTACAATTATGGACGCTGACCAAATTGTTGTTCTCAACGAGGGCAAAGTGGTGGGCAAAGGCACACATAAAGAATTACTTAACACTTGTGAAGTATATAGAGAAATAGCAAATTCGCAACTTTCAAAGGAGGAACTTGGAGCATGAGCGAGCGTAAAAATACATCGGCAGGCCCAATGGGCGGCGGCCACGGAATGGGCAGAGTTGCCGAAAAGCCTAAAAACTTTAAGGAAACAATCGTAAGGCTTATACGGTATTGTAAACCATATATTCCCGTGATTATTATTGCCCTAATTGCGTCAGTTGGTGGCACAGTCTTTCAAAGCATAGGCCCAGATAAAATCAAGGACATCACAAACGAAATAATGAATGGGCTAAAAACTGGAATTGATTTGAATGCAATCGTTAGAATTGCGGAAGTTCTTGTCTTTTTCTACGCAGCCTCGGGAATTCTAAGCTTTGTACAGGGATTTATCATGACCACGGTTACACAAAAAATATCTAAAAGCCTTAGAACAGGAATTTCAGAGAAAATCAACAAGCTTCCGCTAAAATATTTTGACAAAGTAAGCTATGGCGATGTGTTAAGCCGCGTCACCAACGATGCCGACACTGTTGGGCAAACACTAAATCAAAGCATAAGCACGTCTGTTGCGTCTGTTGCCTTGTTGGTTGGCTCGCTTACCATGATGTTTTATACAAGTTGGATTTTAACGCTAACGGCCATTGCTTCTGTGGTTATTGGTTTTGTACCAATCGTGATAATAATGAAAAATTCACAAAAGCATTTTATTGCACAGCAAAGAGAGCTTGGAAGCATTGGCGGCCATATTGAGGAAATATATTCGGGACACAACGTTGTCAAGGTGTACAATGGCGGTACTGCCGCTAAAAAAGTCTTTGAAGGCATAAACGATAAGTTGTATGCTAGCGCATGGATTTCGCAGTTTCTTTCTGGCCTCATGATGCCAATAATGTCATTTGCTGGGAATTTTGGTTACGTGGTTATATGCGTGGTTGGCGCAATACTTGCCATGAATGGTACAATTACATTTGGCGTAATCATTGCTTTTCTGCTTTACATTCGTCTTTTTACACAGCCTTTGGGCCAGATGGCACAGGTTGCAAGCACTTTGCAAAGAGCGGCTGCCGCAAGCGAGCGTATTTTTGAATTCTTCGATGAAGAGGAGCTTGCCGACGAAAGCCAGAAAACCAAACGATTTGCCGAGGTCAAGGGCAATGTGGAATTCAAGCATGTTCAATTTGGATATGACAAGGATAAAACCATAATTCATGATTTCAACGCAAAAGTTGGTGCAGGGCAAAAAGTTGCAGTCGTTGGCCCTACGGGCGCAGGAAAAACTACTATGGTTAATCTGTTAATGCGATTTTATGAGCTAGACGGCGGCGAAATTCTGCTAGACGGAGCGCCTATCAGTCAAGTGACGCGAGAGAATGTTCACGAACAATTTTGTATGGTATTGCAAGACACGTGGCTGTTTGAGGGAACGATAAAAGAAAATATCATTTACAGCAAGCAGGGCGTAACAGATGAACAAGTCGTTGCTGCTTGTAAGGCGGTGGGGTTACATCATTTTATTAGAACGTTGCCAGACGGTTACAATACCGTTCTCAATGACAAAGCAAATCTTTCACAAGGCCAAAAGCAGCTTCTAACTATCGCCCGCGCCATGATTCAAAACGCGCCGCTGCTCATTTTAGATGAAGCGACAAGTTCAGTCGATACCCGCACAGAAATCATCATACAGGACGCTATGGATAAATTAACAGTGGGCAGAACCTCATTTGTCATTGCGCACAGACTATCCACCATAAAAAATGCAGATATGATACTCGTGATGAAAGACGGCGACATCATCGAAAGCGGCAACCATAACGAGCTTCTTTCAAGAGGTGGCTTCTACGCCGAGCTTTATAACAGCCAGTTTGAGCAAGTGGCGTGAAGCAAACAAAATATATATCCCCACAAAAAATCTGACTGGAATCATGTTGCAAAACACAACAGCACTTTGTAATATCACGCTTATAATTGATTTATATAACATTTTGTATTACAATAAATATTGACATTATAAAGGCATCATTAATATTAAGCAATTTAATGATGAGATATTAATTTAAAACAGGAGGATAGATATGAGTTATTTAGGTGAAAATATTGGAAAACTTGGCTTTGGATTTATGCGATTGCCAATGATTGGCGACGAAATTGATATTGAGCAGACAAAAGAAATGGTAGACTTGTATATGTCAAAAGGCTTTACCTATTTCGATTCCGCATGGGGTTATATCGGTGGCAAGTCGGAAGTTGCA
>JAVBKH010000148.1:0-3386 GCA_031554155.1 Oscillospiraceae bacterium | reverse complement strand
AAACCCCATGCTTATCGCAAAAATCAAGAAACCAAGCAACGTGATGTAGCGAATTGGCTTGACAGAAAAGGACGTTACGCCGTCCAATGCGAAGGCAAGCATTTTTTTAAAAGGATACTTGGATTCGCCTGCGAAACGCTCACCACGCTTGTACTCAACGGTTGCCGTTTTAAACCCAATTAGCGGCACAATACCGCGCAAAAACAGGTTCACCTCGCGAAACTCCGACAATCCCTCGAGTGCTGCGCGACTCATAAGTCGGTAGTCAGCGTGGTTATACACCACATTTACGCCGAGAAAGTCCATGAATTTGTAGAAGCCTTGGGCTGTGGCGCGCTTAAACGAGCTGTCGGTTGTGCGGTCGTTTCTCACGCCGTATACAACTTGATTGCCTTCGAAATATTTTTGAAGCATCTCGTCAACAGCGTCAACGTCGTCCTGCAAGTCAGCGTCCATTGAAATTGCCACGTCAGCCCGCTCTTTTGCGGCCATAAGCCCCGCTAAAAGCGCATTTTGGTGGCCCTTGTTGCGCGTGAGTTTTAATCCAGAAAAAATATTGTCACTGTCGTGAAGCTCCGCAATCAATTGCCAAGTGTTGTCGCTGCTACCGTCGTCCACGAACATTATGCGGCTTTTGCGCGAGATTTTCTCGGCATTGATGAGACTTTCAAGCTTTTGTTTCAGCCGCGACGCCGTTTCGTGCAGAACCTCCTGCTCGTTGTAACACGGCACAACAATATATAACGTGTCTTTGATATTAACGCCCCCTTTTGGAGTTGTTCTCGTCCTACTTTATATTATTGTCAGAATTTCCCTTGTTATCCTCGTCAATAGAAAAATGGAATGTCACATCGTCGTCGCTTAGCTGCTCGGGCATTTGCTTTGCAGCGGATTCGTTGAGCACACGCTGCAAGTGTGCTGCTCGGGCGGCTTTGTCGCCGTACTTTGCAAGGTATTCGTCTAAGCTCATTTGAACAGGTATTCCATTTAAAATAAGCTGCTCAACCGTTGGTTCTGCGGCTTTTCGTTTTTTTGCTGCAACTATAGCAATAATGGCGTAAGCTGCAAAAATCAGCAAAAAGCAAACGGTAATTATTGCGCCGTAAATTAGGCCTGGTGTGAAGTAATTGAAGCGGATTTCGCTTTCACCTGCGGGAACGCGCACAGCCATAAAGCCGATATTTGCGCGCTCAATCTGTGCCTTTTGGCCGTTCACTGTTGCTGACCAGCCTTTTTCCCAAGGAACAGAGAAAAACACGATTCTCTCGGTGTCAAAAAAAGATGTAGCCGTGAATCCGCGGTTATCTATGGCGAAGCTGTCGACCGTGTACCAACCACGCTGAGCGGAGTCCTCGGACATCGCAATCTCCGAAAAATCCTCGGTGCCTGTGACTTTTATTTTGCTTAAAATATCTGAGTTGCGCGAGATTGCGTCGTCGTCGAGAACTATTGCTTTTAGCATCATGTTGCTGCGCTTGGCTTCGGCTACGTCCTCCAAGTTATCGTTTGAGATGCAATCGTCGTAGCTAAAGCCCATTGGAATAAAATTGTCGTTTTCGTAGATGTTGAAGCCTGCCTGCTCCGCAAATTTTGTGTACCCCGGCATTGGATTTTGGTCTTTGTCGTCGCTGTTTTCAATGAAAAGCCAACGCACTGACAAAAGCGGGCGCAATGCCCAAAACTCTTTTTCTGGTCGCGAACCAACGTCGCGCTTAACTCCAACCTTGGGGTAAAATTCCATAATCGAAGTGGGCACAATGGAGTGAAAAGCCTGTATATTTGGCAAATGCCAGAACATCAAAATATTGTCCTGTGCGTCAAAGGCGTCAGCGCGGGCAAACTGCTCCTGCGGCAGCGCGATTTGGTCACGGCCTTTTATTGCTGTGTTTATCACAAAATCACTGCGCTCAAAGTTGCCTTTGCCGCTTGCCATATAAAAAATTGTGAATGCAACAGAAAAAATTGAGACTGAAGCTATAAGAATTTTTGCGAATTTTTTGTTGTGGCGTTGATGCAAAACCATTATCCCAGTCACCGCAAGACCCACAAACGCAATACCAGTGTAAACCCACATCAGCAGAGGGTCTTTAGCCATACCAAACACAAGCTTTTTTTCTTCAAGATGTGGCGTAACGCCGCACATTAGCGCAAACACCGCAAGCAAAATGCCAACCCATTTTATTGCTCTGGCAAAGTGCTTTGTATCGCGCTCGCTGTCCTCAAGGGAACGGGCAGTCGCCATAGCCATAAGCAAAATCGGCATGAAATACCATCTTGCATAGTAGGAATTGTTGAGCAAGATGAACAGGCTGTTTAATCCTGGCACAAGGGCAAATAATAGTGACAGGGCAAGGATTTTTTTAAGCCAGTCGTCTTTCCTCGCAAAAAAGTACGCTAGTACTCCTGTTATGCTGAACATTGGCAACCAAGCGGAAAGGGAAGACCACTTCGCTCCGTGGTCCTCGAAAAAGTTTGGCCTTGCGGGCAGCTCTGGCGGAAAAAGTATGCTTTGCAATATCGCGGGCTGACGCTGCTCATGCCAGTATAGCCACGCATTCCAACCCATTGCAAGGTCTTCAACGCTTGTTCGCGGGTTGCCCATTAGCGCCATCACTGACGGAACCAAGACGACCGCTGCAAGCCCCACGCCCAACACCGCTTCAAGGGTTAGCCGCACAAATTTAATCGCGGACATGCGCCAGTTTTTGTCTGTCATTCGGACAAAAATATAGATTGCCACAAACACAGCCTCGCCGACGAAAAACCAGTAGTTTACCATGGCATTGACGGCCACCATTGCTGCAAAAAAGAATTTTTTGTCCTCGGTTACAAGCTTTTCAACTCCAAGCAGCAAAAGAGGGAAGAATATTGCAGGCTCGTGGAAGTGGTTGAAGAATATGTTAAAATCCATCCACCCAGAAAATGCGTAGAGTAAAGCTGCAAGCAGCGCAAAGCGTGTGTCCTTCACAAATCGGCTTAGATAAAGGTACGCTGTCCACGACGCACACGCCGTTTTTAGCACAAGCAAGGGTGCCATGAAAAACGGCAGCATCCAAGTGGGGAATGGCAGCGTAATCCAGAAAAACGGGCTAAAAAGCAAATAAAAACTGTCCGAGCCTATAAAATTTGCGCCAAGGTCGGTGTACCAGTTCCACAAAACGTCTCCGCTTCGCACAGCCTCGTGAGCGAGCTTGTAAAACGGAATTTGCTGCACGTTAAAGTCGCCGTAATATATAAAGTACCCTTTGTCCATTATTACGAACGGCAAAAAGATTGCAGCGCCGATAATCAGCGCAAATATAAAAGCTTGCCACGCAAGCGATGGTGATTTTCGATTTGAAACAGCCTGCATATAAACTCCTCAACGATAAAAATATTATGCTACT
>JAVBKH010000193.1:0-11075 GCA_031554155.1 Oscillospiraceae bacterium | reverse complement strand
ATTTCTATGCGAACTTCGTCTGTGCCTGCTGCTTTTAAAGCATCAAGCAAGTATTTGTTGTTAAAACCCATCTCTACTTTTTCGCCGTCCAAATCGCAAGCAAGCTCGTCATAGCTTTTGCCTATGGAGGTTGAGCAGCTTATGGTTATTCTACCTTTTTCAAACATAACACGAAGTGGGCTGCGCAAACGGTCGGAAATAAGCAGAGAAACACGTTCCACACTTTCTATAAATGCTCTTGTTGCTATTTTTACAGTTGCAACGCTTCCACTTGGGATAGAATTGCTGTAATCTAAGAATTCGCCTTCAAGCAAGCGCGAAACAACGGAATAGTTTCCAATCTCAAAGACAATGTGTCTTTTGCTCACCATCAAAGCGGCCATATGCTCACTTGCTTCGTCTAGTAGCTTGGATATTTCCGAGAGAACTTTGCCAGGGACAACAAAATGCAAATCTTCATCCTCTACAATTTTCTCGCTGCGAAGTGCAAGCCTAAAGCCGTCAACAGATACGACGTTTAAAACTTTATTTTTAAGCTCAAACAAAGAGCCTGTGTGTACTGGCTTGGCATCTGTGGTGGCGACTGCAAACAAAGTTTGCTCAATCATTGATTTTAGCGTAGACTGCGATATTTTTACGCCCTTGCCTTTTTCAATTTCTGGCAACTCGGGGTATTCGTCGGAGGGTGTGCCAAGAATTGTGAATTCAGTGACACCAGACTTAATTTGAGTCAAGTATTTGTTATCAACTTCGATTGTCACATCTTCGCCAGCCATTTTGCGAAGCATATCGGCTAAAAGCCTTGCGGAGAGCACAATTTCGCCTTCTACTGAAACAACGGCGTCAATTGTGGTTTTTATGCCCGCCTCCATGTCATAGCCTGTGAGGTTTAGGTTGCTGCCGACAGCTTTTATTTGAACTCCCTCCAAGGCAGGAATACTGCTCTTCGATGGAATTACGCGCGAAACATTTGTAACAGCTTCGGTTAGCTTCGATTTGTTACACGTAAATTTCATATGGAATCTCCTTTATGATAACTTGTCATATGATATATCTTAGCAGTAGTAGTAGGCAGTGTTAAAATGTTGGATACACGAAAAAAGACTTTAGTTAAAGTAAATTTTTGGTGTGTACCGCTGTAAGTCAGTCGTTGAAAATATTTTTTGATTGTTGAATTTATATTTTAGCCCTTGAAAGCTGTGGAAAAATGATGTTCAAAGTTAAAAACTTGGTTGAAAAGTTAATTTCCTCTAATGTTTTTGATTATGTCCTCAACAGTCTCTTTGTAACGGGGATTTTTCTCAATATTCTTTTCAGCTTGCTTTATTTGATATACTATTGTTGAGTGGTCGCGTCCGCCAAGTTCCTCGCCAATTTGTGCCATTGGAATTTGGGTAATTTCGCGTATTGCATATGCAGATACTTGACGAGCTGTAGAAATATTTGAATTACGTTTTGAGGAGCGAATATCTGCTGGAATAACGTTGTAGGTGCGACCCACTTCGCTGATGATTCTCTCAACAGTAACAGGAACAGGCTGATTGTCGTTTAAAATATCACGAATTGCGGTTTGTGCGGACATAATTGACGGTGGCGCATGGTTTAGCGTGGCCATTGCCCTTAGTTTTTTTACTGTGCCTTCAAGTTGACGAATGTTGGTTTTAAGTCTGTTTGCGATATATTCTACAACTTCGCTAGGCAGCTCCATATTAATAAGCTCGGCTTTGCGTCTAATAATTGCACAGCGCGTTTCGTAGTCGGGCACTTGAATATCAGCGAGCAAGCCCCACTCAAATCTTGAGCGAAGTCTCTCCTCCAAGGTTTTAATTTCACGCGGTGGTCTATCAGATGTGAGAATAATTTGTTTATTTGCTTGAAAAAGCGTATTAAACGTATTAAAAAATTCTTCTTGACTTGACTCTTTTCCTCCGATAAAATGAATATCATCCATGAGCAAAACGTCGGCATTTCTATATTTGTCGTGGAATGGCTTGGTTGAACCGCGTTGAATAGCGTCAATAAGCTCGTTGCTGAACTGGTCGCCCTTAACAAATACTATATTCTGGTTTGGCATGTTGCTTGAAATTTCGTTTGAAATTGCGTATAGAAGGTGAGTCTTTCCAAGACCAGAGTCGCCGTATATAAACAGGGGATTGTATGCTTTGGCGGGGTTTGCGGCAACTGCTAATGCGGCAGCGTGAGCAAATTTATTGGAAGAGCCTACGATGAAGGTATCAAAGGTGTATTCATACTCGCCATTTGCGTTGAGCGTTTCTTTTTCCTGCGCTGTGTGCGAAGGTTTTGGCAAATCGTCGTACTCGACAACAAGCGAGACATCAAAGCCTAGGACTTCGGAAAATCCTTTTAGCAAAATGTCCTCGTATTTTTCCACGATAATATTTCTTTTAAATTTTGACTTTGCTTTTAAATAAGCCGTCAATCCTTCAAATTTTATTGGCTTTAAGTCTTCAATCCACAATGTATAATTCACGTCAGAAAGGTAAGCTTTGCAGTATTCACATACCGCTGAAAATACATCGTCAAAAGATTCTACTTGCCCCATTTATTGATTCTCCGTTCTTTGATTTGGCCATACAAATAAAAAAACCGAAAATACTCGGTAATTTACATTCACATTATTTTAACACAAGATGACCATTTTTTCAAGTTTTTCAACCGATTAAATTGATATTATTTATTATAGTAGTGTACAAGCTTTTATTCAACCACAACATACTGTATGATATTTATTTTACCTTACTTATTTCGCCTTTTAATAACCAAATGCTTGACATTATATCTTACTTTAATATATAATGTTATCTCGTAAGGCTATCTGATTACCTCGAAGGGAGGGTTTTTTAGTGAAAAGAACTTATCAGCCTAAGAAGCTTCAAAGAAAAAAGGAGCACGGCTTCCGTAAGAGAATGAAAACCAAGAACGGAAGAAAGGTACTCGCTTCAAGAAGGTCCAAGGGTCGCGCACGTCTAACGCACTAGATTTAAAACGAGCTTTTGTAAAAAATACGGCCACAATTCGTTTGTGGCCTTTTTTTCAAGGCGGGCAATTCGATGCTTTCGAATTCCAGATTAGGTGAAATCTATGACCAATACGGTTTCTATTAACGAAAACCGAATGTTTCAGCGCCTTTATAGGCAAGGTAAATCCCAAGTCACCCCTTATTTTGCGGTATATTCTAAAAAAAACCGACAAAAAATCAATAGGCTGGGTATTACAGCCACAAAAAAAATCGGAAACGCAGTTGAGCGAAACAGAGCGAAAAGAGTAATTAAAGAAGCTTACAGGCTGCTTGAGCCACAGCTTCCCACAGGAATTGATATCGTTATCGTGGCCAGAAAAAAAGCAGTTTTTACAAAAATGCAGGTGGTTATGGCCGCATTGGGCGGACTGGCTCTTTAGAGGATTCATTGAAGGACTTTTGAATGAAAACAATTCTTTTGCTTTTAATACGCTTTTATCGGAGATTTATTTCCCCGATGAAGCCGCCGTCCTGTAGATTTTATCCAACCTGTTCCTCCTATGCGATGACCGCAATTAATCAGCATGGAGCACTACGGGGTGGATTTCTTGCGTTTGTGCGAATTCTGAAATGTCACCCCTTTCACCCAGGCGGTTTTGACCCCGTACCACTGGTTTTAGGACATACACACGATTCAAAATGCAAATTATAACAGGTGATATTTTTCCACAAGACATTGGAATGTTCCACGTAGAACCGTTATTATAGCCAAAAACAGCTACTAAAAACATGTTGAAAAGTTTTTATAATTTTTTTGCAAGATAATCTGGAGGAAAATGAATGGACGCACTTTATCGTGTGCTCGGCTACCCCCTTGGGTGGGTAATGTGGCTTTGCTACCAAATCACGCACAATTATGGAATATCCCTTTTATTGTTCACAATTTTAATTAGACTGGTGCTTTTCCCTCTGTCGCTAAAGCAACAGAAGTCCACTGTCAAAATGCAGATACTCAAACCACAAATGGACGAGTTGCAGGCAAAATACAAAAACAACAAAGAAAAGCTAAACGAAGAAATGATGAAGCTCTATCAAAAAGAGGGCTACAATCCTGCGTCGGGCTGCTTGCCTTTGCTTATTCAAATGCCGATTCTATTCGGACTTATCGAAGTTATCTACCGACCACTCAAGCATATTTTGCGTTTTCCTGCGGACGTTATCAGCGTAGCGGAAAATATTGCGCTAGGGCTTCACCCACAGAGAATTCACTCACTTAAAGGCCTTAACTCCGCGCAAATCTACATTATTCAAGATATTCAGTCGGGCAGTGGAGCATACAGCTCACTTGCACCAAATATTTTAGAACAAATCAAGGAATTTCCCTTGCGATTCTTGGGCATGAATCTTGGAGATACGCCCACAGTAGCCATGCTAGGTGAAATTTTCAAGGGCATGTGGAATCCAATTATTTTGATTCCAATATTGTCGGGTGCGACTGCACTTTTGGTCTCCATAATCTCAATGCGCGTAATGCCGAAAACAGATGCCGCAGCCGCAAATGCAAGCATGAAAAGCATGATGTACATGATGCCGATTTTTTCGACAATGATTGCGTTTAGTGTACCTGCTGGTGTTGGTCTTTACTGGATTTATTCTAACCTTGTTTCCATGGGGCAGACTCTGGTGCTTAACAAATATTTCAACCCAAAAGAAATGGCAGAAAAAGCAAAGGCCGAGCGCGAAGCCAAGCTTGAGCTTGAGCGTCAAGAAAGAATTGAAGCTAAAAAGCTTGCCAAGGAACAAGGCGAGGAATTACAAGAAAAAGCCCTTAGTCAAAAGGAAATTAATAGAAGAAAGCTTGCCGAAGCAAGAAAACGCGATGCCGAAAAATACGGCGAAGATTATATTGATGTAACAGACGAAGACTTGAAATAGGCCTCAATTTTTTTAGGAGGAGCTAAGGTGATAAAAGAAATATTCGAAACCGGAAAATCTGTCGACGCTGCAATTGAGTCAGCGTGTGAGAAGCTTGGTTGTTCACGCGATGATTGTGTTTGGGAGATTATTGACCTGCCGAAAAAAGGTTTCCTCGGGCTTAAAAACACGCCTGCAAAAGTTCGTGTAAGCATTGAAACTCCCGACGAAAAGCCTGTAGCACCTGCAAAACCAGTGGAGAGACCACGCCCCCAAGTCGAGCCACGTCCCCCAGTAGAGCAACGGCCGCTAGAGCGCAAGCCACCCCAACCACCCACACCACAGGAAAGACCACAACCTCCCGTTCATGTGGAGAGACCACGCTTTGAGCGTCCTCAACAAGAGCGCATTGTGCCAATGAAAAAGGCTACCCCTCTTAGCGAAGCTGAAGTTTCCGACAAGGAAAAGCTTGCTAGAGATTACCTTGCTGAAGTGCTTGGCGCAGCGGGACTTAAAGCTGATTACGTTATTTCGCATGACCACGGCGGAACTTGCATAAATATAGTTGGAGATGGCCTTGGTATGATAATTGGTCGTCGCGGAGAAACTCTCGACGCAATCCAATATTTGACTGGACTTGTTGCAAACCGTGGCGATGGCGAATATTTGCGACTTACTGTTGATTGCGGCGACTACCGCATCAAGCGTCAAGATACGTTGGAGTCCCTTGCGAAAAAGCTTGCAAGCCAAGTTATCAAGACAAATATCAGTAAAACGCTTGAGCCTATGAACCCATTTGAAAGAAGAATTATTCACGCGACGGTCTCCGAGATTGAAGGCGTTAGTTCTGCGTCAATCGGTGAAGAACCGAATCGTCGCGTGGTTATAACGTCACCAACGGCAAAGCCTGCTTTAAGAACAGGCCCACGCCCCCCCGAGCATCGAGACAGCCGCAGCGATAATCGTGGAAACTTTAACCGCAACCGTGAACCACGCCGCGAAAGTCGCCCACCTGTTGACGACGGTATTCGCACCTTGCCACAAACTGACAGACCCGCACACGCGCCGCGCACTGAAAACACTGGCGCGCGCCCACCAAGGCCACAAGGGGAGCGAACCTTTAACAATAACCGCGATAACAGGGAGCGCAGAGACGACCGACGCCCACCACGCGCACCTCAGCCAGTACCATCTGGCCCACCAAAGCAAACCCCAGAATCACAGGTAACCACGGGTGTATCGTTTGGCAAGATTGAATTAGACTAGCGCCAATTTAAGGCTTCTGCTAGATTGGCAGAAGCCTTTTTTGACCAACAAAGGGGCTTTACTATGAAGCTAATAACAAAACGATTAACAATAATGTCGCTAGACCCTGAACAGCTTATGCTACTTGCGACAAATATTCCCGCACTGGAGAAGGAAATCACGCTCACATACCACGGAGAACAGTTTGAGAACGGTTTCCGTGAAGTTATCCGCAATCAAGCGAGAATTGCTGCCGACGATGAAAATAATTATTTATGGCACACATTTTGGCTAATTGTGCTTGACCGTGAGATTATCGGGACAATTGACTTTAAAAATTTGCCAGATAAAGAAGGTAGCGTTGAAATCGGCTTCGGGCTTAACCGAGATTTTCGTAACAAAGGCTTTATGACGGAAACAGTCACAAAATTTGCTGACTGGGCGCTTCGTCAAGAGGGCGTTAAGCAAGTGATAGCTGAAACTGAAAAAGACAATATTCCCTCTCAACGCGTGCTTGAAAAGGCAGGCTTTGAAAAATATAGGGCAACGCAAACTCATTTTTGGTGGATGGTTAGCGCAACAATGCGCGCGAAAAATAGCGCGTCCACCAATTCACTCAATCGGCATCATGCAAAATAGTGGGGGAGGATTTATCATGGACATTGCGGCTCACAATAGAGAGGCTTGGACCAAGCAAGTGGAGCAAGGCAACAAATGGACTGTGCCTGTAACTTCCGAGGAGATTGAACGGGCGCGTAAAGGCGACTTTGACGTTGTTCTAACGCCAACAAAGCCTGTGCCTAAAGAATGGATTGGCGACGTTAGTGGCAAAAAAGTTTTGTGCCTTGCATGTGGCGGCGGTCAGCAAGGCCCGATTTTCTCGGCACTTGGAGCAGTGACAGCAGTTATTGATAATTGCCCAGAGCAGCTTGAGCGCGACGAAGTTGTCGCAAAACGCGACGGACTTAACATTATGCTTGAGCTTGGCGATATGCGTGATTTATCGAGATTTTCCGATGAAACTTTTGATTTGATTTTCAACCCCGTGTCAAACTGTTTCGTCGATGATATCGACGTTGTTTGGCGCGAGTGTTACCGTGTGCTAAAAAAAGGCGGCGAGCTTTTGGCAGGATTTTGCAATCCACTACTATATATTTTCGACATTGACGCTTGGGACAGAGGCGAGCTTATTTTGGCGCACCAAATCCCTTATTCCGACGTGACGCAGCTTCCTCAAGAGGTTTTGAAGCAGCGGATTGCTGAAAAAGACACGCTTGATTTTGGCCATTCCTTGGAGCAGCAAATCGGTGGACAAATTCACGCAGGATTTATGATTAAAGGCTTTTACGAGGACGATGGCGGCGGCGGCTCTTTGCTTGACCCTTACATAGATACATTCATGGCCACGCGCGCAGTCAAGCTTTAATAAAATGGAGCTAAACCAAACTATTGCAGCGATTTCCACGCCACTTGGCGTTGGTGGAATCGGAATAATTAGAATATCTGGGCCTGGAGCGTTTGATGTTGCGGGCAGGGTTTTTCGCGCGAATAACGACAAAAACATTGAGAAAATGCAAGGCTACACGTCTGCGCTAGGCAGAGTTTACGATGGAGACACACCGCTTGATGATGCGATTTGTTCAGTTTTTCGTGGGCCAAAGTCGTACACGGGCGAAAACGTTGTGGAGCTTAGCTGTCACGGCGGCATTTGGATTTTAAAGCGAGCTTTGCGGCTTGTTTTGGAAAATGGTGCTCTGCCTGCAAATGCTGGTGAGTTTACAAAGCGTGCTTTTTTGAATGGTAAGCTCAACCTCACGCAAGCAGAAGCAGTCATGGATTTGATTTCGGCACAAGGCAGCAGCGCCGCAAAGTCGGCGCTTTCCGCGCGGGACGGTGCAATTTCTGTCAAGGTAAAACAGGCGGCAGACTTGTTAATCGGGCAATCTGCGCATCTTGCGGCGTGGTCCGATTTCCCCGATGAAGACTTGGAAAAGCTAGATATCACGCTGCTTGTTGGCGTGATTGATACTGCCGAAAAATCAATAACCACGCTGCTTGCTACTTTTGAAGCGGGAAAAATTCTTCGCGAGGGAATAGCCACTGTCATTGTCGGCAAGCCGAATGTGGGGAAGTCCACGCTGATGAATTTACTTGCAGGCGACGAACGCAGTATTGTCACTGATGTTGCAGGCACCACGCGTGATGTTATCGAAGACACGGTGCGCCTAGGCGATTTTGTTTTAAGATTAGCCGATACGGCGGGAATACGCGACACTATCGACCCTGTTGAGCAGGCGGGTGTAAGCCGTTCACGCGGTAAGATTCAGACAGCCGAGCTTATTCTTGCAGTGTTTGACAGCTCCGACGAGATTGACAACGACGATATGAACTTACTCAAAGAGCTTGAAGGTAAACCTTGCATAGCGGTGATAAATAAAATTGATTTGCCTAAAAAGCTTGATATAAGCACTATTCAACAATCAATCAAGTGCTTTGTTGAAATTTCAGCCAAAGGCGGCAGTGGGCTTAGCGAACTTGAGGCGGCTGTGACCACGCTGTTGGGCTTATCGTCAATTGACACCAGCTCGGCAATTATTACAAACGAGCGGCAAAGGCTCTGTTTAGTTAAGGCGCAAAATTCGCTCAAGGACGCTAAAACCGCAATTGAAGCAAACATGCTTGATGCAGCAACGGTATGCATTGATTATGCAATTGACGAGCTTTTGGCTTTGACAGGTGAGCGAGCAAGTGAGCGAGTTGTTGACGAGGTTTTTGCAAAATTTTGCGTAGGTAAATGATAATATAATAACGGGGGAGCGTAGACCCAATGGACGAGTTTGCAGCATTTTTAAACGAGGTAAAGCCCGAATACAGACAAGCTGTTCAAGAGATTAACGATTATTTAATTGCGAATGAGTGCAAGCCTAAGATTGAACTTGCAAAAAGCGGGTACTTAGTTTCCTACAAAAACGCAAAGACCAAGAAAGTTTTGCTCAACTTTGTGTTCCGCAAATCTGGCTTGATTACGCGAATTTACGGCGACAACGTTAACAAGTACATTGATTTTGTGGAGACACTGCCAGCATCAATGCAAAAGGAAATTGACAAAGCTCCTGTCTGCAAGAGACTTGTTAATCCAGAGAGCTGCAATACCAAATGTTCCATGGGCTACTCCTTCAGCGTTAACGGCAAAGACCACAAAAAATGCAAATACAATAGTTTCATGTTCCTTGTAAGCGACGAAAGTATCCCATTTATTAAGACTTTTGTAGAAAACGAAATCGTGCAGAGCGTAAATACAGCATTGTGAATAAATTAAAAGCCGCCGAGTAAAAATTCGGCGGCTTTTTTTACGGCAGATTCTTTATCTCGTTAATACAATCGGAGCATATGACCTTATCTCGCAAATAATGTGCTTTATTAACAGGTGCATTGCAAAACGAACACGACATACTCTTTTGAAGCAAAACTATTGAAGAGCTGCCTCTGCGAAATATTTCAAGCTCAGTTCCCGAATTCCAGCCCATAATTGTCAGCAACTCATACGGAATGCCAAGCTTGCAATCATCGTCGAGTTTTTTTGTATACGAAACTTTACTTACTTCTACCATGCTTTACCCTTCTCTTTAGACGCTTTGCTGCCGACCAAGCGCTTAGACGGCAGCAAATCATCTTTTTGTAAAGACTCCAGACGCAAAAAGGCGCGCGCAAAGGTGCGGAGCCTGTTGCTCCACGTTCAACTTTTGTCGAACTTACCCTTACACGCACATTAAGTTTTTTATATGTTTTCCACACTCTCGGCAAAAAATCCCTTTATGTAAGGTATTCGTTTGCTTGCCAAACAAACCTAAATAAGATATAATAGGTTTGCTGCGTGGAAGATGCAAGGGTGGTTGGCTTTTACTGGTTCACCTTTGTACCGGCGCCTGTGTCTCACCACAAGGCGTCCGGCCTCGCGGCTCCTTGTTTTTGGAGCCTCTCGGTTATAATTATATATGTGATGTCGAATTTTGTCAATCTCATAAGTAGTAAGCTGATTTTCTTTAATTGTTTTTTATTACTAATATAGCCAATATTTTCATATTATTGTTGGTTTCGTTATAATAGGTAAAATTTACATAAATTAAATTTAATATGATTTACGCTCACATACGAAAAAAGGAGCAAAAATGCAATATAACGCAGGAAAAATTGATGTTGCAGTCATAGGCGGCGGCCACGCAGGTGCGGAGGCTGCGCTTGCGGCGGCGAGACTTGGCGCAAAAACTGTGCTTTTTACAATGTCTCTCGACACGCTTTGCAATTTGCCGTGTAATCCTTCAATCGGAGGAACGGCCAAGGGGCATCTTGTTAGAGAGCTTGACGCTTTAGGCGGGGAGATGGGCAAAGCTGCCGACGCTGTTTTTTTACAGAGCAGAATGCTAAATCGCGGCAAAGGGCCTGCTGTTCACAGCCTTAGGGCTCAAGTTGACCGCGCGCGCTACCACAACCACATGAAAAATGTGCTAGAGCACCAAAAAAACTTGACTGTCAAGCAGGCGGAGATTGTGGAAATACTTGTTGACGACAATCACGCTGTGTGTGCAGTCGTCACGCAGCTTGGCGCAGTGTATGACACTAAAGCTGCGATTGTCTCCACAGGCACATATTTAAACGGCAAAATATTTGTCGGTGATTCGGTCACAAGAAGTGGGCCTGATGGCTTGCAGGCATCGACAAAACTGTCGGATTCATTGGTCAAGTTGGGACTGGAATTGCGTAGATTTAAAACGGGCACACCTGCCCGTGTTCACCGTGATAGCATTGATTTTACAAAGCTTGAAGCCCAATGTGGTGACAACCCAGTTATCCCGTTTTCCTTTACCACCACAGACGAACTTCACAACACCTTGGACTGCCATATTGCTTATACTAATGAGAAAACACACGAAGTTAT
>JAVBKH010000182.1:0-8588 GCA_031554155.1 Oscillospiraceae bacterium | reverse complement strand
ATGGACTTACGACAGCGACCAATGGCGGCTTGATGGCAAGGAGTACAGCTTCAAAGAAGGTGGCTGGTATCTTGCTGATGACGAATGGCATTACATTGACAACAAATGGTATTTCAATGGAGAAGACTGGCATTACAGTGACGCTCACGATTCCTCTGTCGCAAGCTCGTCCTCGAGCCAAGCCGCAGTTGAACCAAGCTCAAGCTCGAGCATAGCTTCAAGTTCGAGCATAGCTTCAAGCTCAAGCTCGGCTTCAAGTTCGAGCATAGCTTCAAGCTCAAGTGTGGCTTCAAGCTCAAGCTCGGCTTCAAGCTCGAGCATAGCTTCAAGCTCGAGCATAGCTTCAAGTTCGAGTGTGGCCTCAAGCTCGAGCGAAGCTTCAAACTCAAGCAGTTCAGAAGCTTCTTAGCCGCAAAGTGATATAGATTAGTTATAGCAGGTAACGGGTAGCAGTTGCATACTGTGTCTTGCTACCTGCAATTTTTTGAAAGGCAGTGGGCATACTGAAGCTGAAAAAATTAATTAATAAGCACAGTTTGACCATCTTCTTTATTGTTTTTACAGTACTGTCGGTAATTGTTGTCGGAACGTACGCGTGGTTTTCTCTTGCGCAAAACTTTACAAACGAGTTTGAGTTTGAACCATATGATATAAGGCTTATCAAGCTTGACAGAGACAGCTTAAAGCCGCTACAGGGCGCAGTGTTTGAGCTGTTTGATGAAAACAACGTTTCACAGGGCTACAAAGTCACAGACGAAAACGGCGAGATTGCCTTGAGCAACCTTGATGAAGCAAAAAATTATTATTTCAAAGAAATAACGCCGCCTCTGGGCTATGATATAGATGCCGCCAACAATCCAACGCCATTATTTAGCCCGCAAGGTGGAGACATCACAGTGTATAACACGCAAAAAAAGGCTGAATTGAAAATCCATAAGTCAATCAGCCCTATTGATTTTGAGGGTAAAGGCTACACCGCAACGCTTGATGACAAAAAAATTCCATTCGAGTTCACTGTGAGGATTGGGACAGACCCAAGCTTAAGCTACCCATATATTATAAAAGACAAGGACGGCAACGCATTAACCGCTGATTACATTTACCCCGATGGTGCGGCAGCTAGTGACCCAGATTATGTCAGCGTCAAAGTTAGCGGCAGCATCAAAAGCGGAGATAAGCTATACCTTAGAGACGGTGAAACGGCTGTTATTAGCGATATACCTGTTCTGACGCACTATGACGTAACAGAAAAAAACTATGTGAAATACGACAACGAAGACCCGTACAACTTTACCGACAACAACTTTGGCTGCGAAAACCCCGCAACTCAAGGCCACGACAAGGAAATTAATAAGGCCAGCGGCTGGGCAAGCTACGGTGATAATAACGTAGGGAATATTGCTGAAGAAGGCTCGGTTGTCAAATTTAGCAATGTTAAAATCAAGGATAATTTTAAAGTTACAATGAGCTCCTTGGTTGTGGTTGATAGAATTTTAGCTAACGAGGCGGACATTGACTACAAAAAAGGCTTTGAGGTAACGGTGGTCGTAGGAGAAGACCCAAACCAAACCTATTACTACGAGGTCGTCCACATTGAGGAAGCAAGAGAAGTGGTTGACGGCTACGACGAACCATTTACATATTACTACCGCAACGACCCCGGTGTTCCCGAGCCGCTTGATAAACAGGAGGTTGACAAGCCCAAAACCTTCATGCCATTTGCCTTGCCGCCGACAAGCCCGTCATATGTGGACGTTTGGGGCGAAAATGCGCCAAATATACCGTTTACAGAGGCAAGTGTTCAGCCGCTGCACATGCCAAGGCTTGACGAACGTTGGCCAAGACGTGACGGAGATTATCAGCAACATCTCTTGGTGTCGACGAATAATACCATCAAAGTTGGCCTGCATCATGCCTCGGCTGTCATCATCTATGGCATACCAGTATTGACAGATTATAGCGTCGAGCAGGTGGACTACAAGGACGTAGACGGATATTTTATCGACAGCACTGTCAAAACCTACGGCAAGGTCGCGCCTGACTTAAACACGGTACCTGACCCCGACAGCGCTTTGTCGTCACTCTCTCCAACTTCCGCTCTGACAAGAAGCGCAAAAAAAATCGAAAGTCTTTTGCGCACCCGTGCCGATATTTATAACTATTTTAGATATCCTGTTATGCGAACCATTGAATTTAGCAAAAATTGGGACAATGACGATGACCCACATAAACCAGAAAGTGTTGAAATTCACCTATATGATGCGGAAACCTACGAGCTATATGACAGCCGCACGCTGCTAAAAACATCGGATTGGGCTGACAGCGCGCAGTATTTGAAATATCACCCCAATACCGCGGAAAAGATAAAATATACAGTGGCGGAGACCTTGCCGCCAAACTATATTATGACTTACAAGGAGACTGACAAGGGCTTTGAAATTATAAACACCTATGCACCAGGCAAGGTGAGACCGCAAGTTGAAAAAATTATTGAGGGCACACCGCCAGCAGGCGCAGAATTCACCTTTGAGATTAACGCGCTAACCTCTGGTGCACCGATTCCCCCCAAAAAAACAGTTACAATCAGCGGAGAGGGAATTGCTGACTTTGGCTATATAACCTTTAATCAAGCAGGCAAAACCTATGAATACGATATATTCGAGCACACAGGCAGAATTAACGGCTGCACCTACGACACGAGCCGTTATATCATGGTCGTTGAAACTAAGGCAGACGCAAATGGCGGAGTTGTAGCCGAATATCACTACAAAAAGAATGGCGTAACACTCCCTCAAGTGCCGATGCTATTCAAAAACAAGTTTGCAAAATTGCCGAAAACGAGCCTTTTTATACGAAAAAGTGTCACAGGCGTTGGTATTGACAAAAACAAACGCTTTAGTTTTACCGCAAAGATTGGCGGCACAACCAAATACTTCACGCTTGCGCATAATGAAACTATTGAGCTTGCGGACATTGATATTGGCACAGCATATTCTATAACAGAAACTAACTATTCGTCTGGCGGTTATATATTGACAAAGGCGGATTACTCACAGGGCACGGTTGTAGAAAACGGCAACACAGTCGAGTTTGTCAACACAAAGCATGTGATTTCGCCAGATGAAAAAGGCAGCCTTACAATAATGAAAACAGTGGAAGGCAAGGGCGCTGATACTGAGAGAATGTTTCGATTTGTCGTCACTATTGACGGCGAAAAGCAAGAGCCTGTGTACCTGAAGCACAACACAAGCAAGTCTTTTTCAAATTTGCCAGAGGGCGCAATTTATACAGTGGAGGAGGATAACTACACTTCGCAAGGCTATGTTACAAAAAGCTCTGGCGCAAGCGGAAATATCACTCAAGGAAAAAGCATAGCAAGCTTTGTCAATACGAATAATATGCCTGCTGAAAAATCATCGCTTACAATAAGCAAGACCGTGAAAGGCTCGGGATTCGACCCAACTAAACGCTTTGATTTCGCGGTTACCATAGGCAAGCTAAAGTATTTAATAACAATTGCCAATGCACAAGCCTATACTTTCACCGATATTCCAATTTTGACGCCATATAGCATTACCGAAAGTAACTATACAAAAGAAGGCTTTACCACGACTGCGGCAGGCTCAAGCGGCACAATTTTGCTTGAGGGCAACACTGCGAACTTCATAAATTCGAAAGAAGTTGCGCCACTCACTGGCAATGGAAACCTCACAATCACCAAAACTGTTACAGGGAAGTTTTTGGATTTTACAAAAAAGTTTAAATTTAATGTGACTGTTGGCGACAAAGTGCAAACAGTTGAGCTAAAGCACGGTGAAAAGTTCACTATACCAAATATACCAGCGGGAACAACATACACAGTAGCGGAGGAAAGCTATGCATCACAGGATTACATGACAAGCTCCACAGGGGCGACAGGCACTATGACCAAAGCTGGCGCAACAGCCGCCTTTACAAACGAATACGTTGGTACATCACCACCTAAGCCCGACAACGACGCAGTCCAAATTGGCGGACAAAAGACGTGGGAACATGGCGTAAACACAGTCTTTCCACAAAGCGTGACGATTTTGGTCATGAACGGCAGCAACATAGTAACTAAAAAAATTGTCACTGCAAAGGAAAATTGGAGATACGTTTTTAATTTGCCTAAGTTTGACGCTTTAGGCAAGGAAATCAAGTACAGCATCAACGAGGACATGGTAAAAAGCTATATTAAAGCCATAAAGGGCTACGACATCACCAATACTTACACGACAGGTACGCCGAATACAGGCAACGACCGTGTGATTTGGATTTGGTTTTTTGTATTATTGTTTGCGTCATTCGGTTTACGCATTGCAGTTTTTTATCGAAACAAAAGGAAGAAAAAGAATGAAGAACGATAACATATTTAATACCCACACAAGCCTCGGACTTTGGGGCTACATCAAGCTATGTTTTCCATTGTTGCTGTTTCCCTTGCTGTATTTTCCATATATTGTTTGGTGGCGGCAACCGTTTGCAGATTTTTCGGGCAGTATGCTCAGGGCTTCAAGCTCAAGCTTAATACGGCTAATGTCAAGCGGAAATAATACGACAATTTTATTTTTGCTTATTATTTCAACTATGGTTTTAATTATGGCGGTGTTAATCTCAATTTTTTGGCTTAGACCATTGATTGCGATACCTGTTTATATTCTTGTTATGTTCTCGCTTTGCGGGATACTTGCGCTATCTTTCTACACCTTGGTAATTAGGTGAGGAGTCTTGATGTGCTAAAGTGGGTAAAAGCAAAAGCGCTGCCACAAATAACTTTTAGGCGAATAATTATTCTGCTGTTAATAGGCATTATTGGGTTTAGCCTATTTCAGGTTTGGGATACAAACAACAACTATCTAAAGGAAAAGCTTGTGCGCGACCAAATGGCCGAGTACAAGCCTGAGCTAGTTGAGGTGGAAGCAGGCAAGACGATGCTCGTTAATCAAAGCATTGTTGACGCGCAAAGCATGAATCCAGATATTATTGGCTGGATTTTTCTTGACGGAACAAGACTTGATTATCCGTTTGTAAAGTCAACCGACAATGACTTCTATCTAAGGCGGGACATCAACCGCGCATATTCTTATGCGGGCACCGTATTCATGGAATACATGTGCAAAAGTGATTTTTCAGATTTTTCCAGTATTATTTACGGCCACAACATGGAAAACGGAACAATGTTCTCGGATTTGAAGCTATATAACAATGTCGAATTTTTTAACGAGAATAAAACAGGACGATTGTATCTGAAAAATGCTACATATGGGCTTGAGGTTGTTGCTTACATGCCTGTTAAAAGCGACAACCAGATTATTTATGGCATAGGTTACACCGAGCAATACGATAAGGAGAAGTTTTTGAGCTATGTTAAAGAAAATGCACCGCGATACCGAGAGCTAAACCTTACTACTGAAGACAAGATTTTAGTTTTGTCTACCTGCACAAACACTAACTACAATGCAAGAAGCGTGCTTATAGTAAAGCTTGCGAAAATTAGCTGAGTAATATTTGATGGCGCTTTTTAACAGACTATTTTTTGAGTTCAATCGTGCTATACTTGGCTTTACTACAGTGGAAGATAATGAATAAATTCTTATATAAAAAAGGGGCAAAAGTATGCAAAGATGCTTGATTGTAGTTGATTATCAGAATGATTTTGTGTCAGGTTCGCTCGGATTTTCAGGGGCGGAGTTACTTGACTCTTTAATTGCGGAAAAAATCCAAAAGTACCG
This sequence comes from Oscillospiraceae bacterium, assembly GCA_031554155.1. Taxonomy (GTDB): domain Bacteria; phylum Bacillota; class Clostridia; order Oscillospirales; family Ruminococcaceae; genus WRAV01. Next base: position 2,835 of record JAVBKH010000182.1, on the reverse strand, counting down.
CGCCAAAGGCGATATCATAGTATTCACGTTTGACACGCACGACTCGGATTACCTGAAAACACAGGAAGGAAAAAATTTAACCACGCCGCACTGCATCAAGGGAACTATAGGACACTATCTTTATGGTGAGACCGCGAAACTGATACAAGACGAGGACAAGCGCTTTTACAAGCATACTTTTGGTTCTAGTGAATTGTACGAATATTTGAAGTCAACGCCTTTTGAGCGGATTGAAATTGTGGGACTCGTATCGAATATATGTGTTATCTCAAACGCTGTTCTTGCAAAAACGGCGCAACCAGAAACGCCAATTATTGTTGATGCGGACTGCACAGCCAGCCATGACCCAAATCTGCATCGCGCTGCACTTGAAATTATGATAGGTTTGCAAATAAGAGTGGCAAGAAAAATTGAAGATACAGGGCCATTTTATCACGGCACAAAGGCAGATTTATCAATCGGAGATATGTTGTCGCCGGGTTACAAATCCAATTATGGTTTGGGCGAAAAAGCAAGTTATATCTACTTTACCTCTATGCGCGACGGAGCGCCGTTGGCGGCAGAGCTTGCGGAGGGGGAAGGAAGAGGAAGAATCTATATCGTAGAGCCTACTGGCGAGATTGAGGACGACCCTAACCTGACCGACAAAAAGTTTCCTGGTAATATCACAAAGTCATATCGGTCGAGGGAACCGCTCCGCATTGTTGGAGAAGTTTCGGAATGGATTGGGCACACCCCAGAAGAACTGCACAACTGGCAGCAAAAAATCGAAAAAACAAGGCAAATGGGTATTGAAGCGATTAACGATTAATTTCAAAATAGTAACGCCAAAACGCAAACTAGCAGAAAATGAATCAGCAACTCTTTATAGATTATTTGTAAAAATTATTGATTGCATGTAATTTCAATACACGAACGCCCCAAAAACAAATTGAGGAGCCTTATATATGGAAGCGATAACAAAGCAGATTATCAAGCATCAACAAGCAGAATTGGACGCTGTGCTGCTATATCGAAAACTCTCTGCGCTTATGAAAGATAAGCAAACGCAAAAGCTGCTGCTACAAATTGCCGCAGATGAGGGAAAACATGCAGCCATACTAAAAAACATCAGCGGCAAAAGTTTGAAGCCCAAAGCCGCAAAGGCTCATTTCATTTGTGGGCTATACAGGTTGTGTGGGCTAAACACCGCACTTAATTTGATGATTAAAGGCGAGCTTGATGCAGTTCCAGTATATCAAAAATTGTTAAGCCAATATCCTCAAGTCGTTGAAATTATGAAAGATGAAAGCAGACATGCCGCTATTCTGGAAAAGCTCAAAAGTAAATGAATCACCAACCATAACATCTATTTTAAGTCAATTTTTGTTTTTCGAGCCTGCGTATGCTGGAATTTTCTGTCAATAAAATAAACCTTGCCATTCTTGCGAAACTTTGCTCCTGTCTGCTTAAAATGAAAACCAACCCCTGCCTTGATAGAAACGACCCTTTCAACGTATGGACATCTATATCCAAATAAACAAAGTAAAGTTGCAGAGAAAATAGACAAAGTTATGAAAGTGTTCCAAAAGTGTTCCAACGAATAAAAGCAAGAGCCGAATTTCCCTTATTTAAAAGGAAATTCGGCTCTTTGTCTGCTATTCCCACTCTACAAAGGATAGGTACTTGGGTTTGCTTTTTTCTGTTTTACCGCCTATACAGAACATCAAATACCCAACTTTCCAAATGTAAGCTGCCAAAATTTTTGGCAAAAATTATTATCAAAAGTGGCAAAAACTACACCTATTTTTTGAACTAATTCAAGAGGGAGCAGTAATGCTCCCTCTTGGTTGTATTTTGCTAAGCTCTTATACACGCCCGATTCATCGCTTTGAATTTTTGGCGAGTATCAGTCCAATCGCGGTTTAGCCATAACCACCCTATGCAAAGCGCATAAAACCTAATCTTATCCATTTATAACCTCCAAAGTTTAGTGCGGTTTGTAATAGCTCAGAGCCCTTTGGCTGTCGCTAAGACCTTTTGTTGTTGGGTCATTTATTGTATTAAAAAGCGACCACAACACCGCAACAATTACCACAGGGTTTTTGAATGTTGCTACAAACAGACCACCGAGATTCGCCCAAGTAGTCATATCCTGCCAGTTGAAACCGAAATACATGAGCATTGGGGTTAAGATTGAACCGATGATTTGTACCCACCATAGAGGGTTATGTATGCGAACATTCCAGTTGATTTTCATACCTTGCAGCTCCTTTTCAATTTATTTGAGGTATTGCGCTATCCTCGATGCGGATATAGCAATCACAAGCAGTAATATAGCTTTGGCAATCTGGCTTGCTAACCTTAGCGTGGAACAATTCAATTGGATTCACCATGCTTGCAAGCATTGCGCTCAGCTTTGCGCCAGATTGGTCTGTACCCACAAGCCAAGTGCCTTTTTTAAGCGTTGGTGTGTATCGTGGGTGCGAAACATCATAGTCAGCCTCAACATGTAGGTGCTTGAAAAATGCTCCTCCGCCATACTTGCCTGTACCGCCGTATTCACCTAGAATGGTATCCGTAGTGACTTTTTGGCCTCTTATCACACAAATTTTTTGCATGTGAAAGTAGCGCAGGATTACGTCAGCCGATTTGCCTGTCTTGTGATTAAGTACAGTGGTATACTTGACAATTACGATATTGCCGCAGTTCTGGTCGAATCCAACATCTACAACAACTCCGTTGCCGCTCCCCCAAACCCTGCGGTCTTTGATAAATGTTGAGCAAATGAGGTCAGCACCATAGTGCCGAAAGCCATTTTCTTTGAAGTAAGCTTCCGTTTGCCAACTTGCGTTT
>JAVBKH010000203.1:0-4088 GCA_031554155.1 Oscillospiraceae bacterium | reverse complement strand
CTGCGCCTGAAGCTCCTGAAGTGTGCACTGTCCAGCGATTTGTTCCGCTGCCACCGTCATAATCGCGGCCAGTATTATGGCTATGTGCTCCTGTGGAATTTGTTGTCGCAGAAAAATTATGTGTATGGCTTGGCATATTCGAAGTTGAAAGTGCAACTGTTGAGCTTCCACCGGTACTATTTGCGGAATATGAAGAGCCTGCGCTTAGCAAAAATTTATTTTGGATTTGCTCCCATGCTCCGCCAAAAAATGTGTTAGGATTAATTAAATTCACACTTATGTAAACCGAACCAACAGGCCAAATCAAGTCAGTGACGGCTTTTTGGCTCATAACGGATGTTGTTGATTGTCCCATTGTTTGTAAAACTGCTAGCGGTTCCGGAAGCATAGCGATTGAATTGTCAACGTAATTTTTAGTTGCTGCATCTTGATCATTTATTGGATCACTAATATTCGCAATGCGTCCCTCGACAACTCCAACATCCTCCAGCGCTAAAATCGGACTTTGTGGTGCAAAAAATATAATTGCAAAAAGGCATGAAAATATGTAATATAAATATTTTTTCAAAGGAAATTCCCCCTTGTATAATAAATTTTAGAAATTTCTACGCAGTACGTTTCCACATGTGACAAGTTATGTATGGCTGTAATACGCTATCTTCGGTCGTGTCACCTAAACTATATTTTCCACCCGTCGTCGATGTTGTGCTAGATTGTGAGTTATATGCAGCGGTGTTTACTGACATTGATTTACTTGCCAAATCTCTCGCCCAACCATCGTATTGACCATCTGAATATCGATACGCACCCGTACCGTTCCCTGCACCTTCGCCGGCGACCGCGCCATACCACCAGTGCGTTCCAATTCTAAAACCATGATGATGTGTTTTGCCTCCTCCAGTTTTTTCAGTTGTATTAAAATCCGAATCAGAAGTATTTACGCCCACTGGAACACGGCCAGATCCCCATGAAACCCAAGTCCCACCGAAAAGCGTGCTAGGATCGGCAGAATTTGCGCTCATATAAATTGAATCAATCGGATAAATCATATTAAAGATAGTCTCTGCAGTTAAAATCGCCTCTGTGACAGCCTTTTGACTCATCACATCTGCTGTAGACTGCCCTGCAACATGTACAACATTTATTTGAGGAATAGAATTTATAGCATCTGTGACTGCTTTTTGACTCATTACTTCCGTTGTAGATTGACCCACGGTTTGCACAATAGTGTTTTGTGAGGCATTGTCTATTGCGTCTGTTACCGCCTTTTGGCTCATAACAGCTGTTTCTGATTGACCTACGGTTTGCGAAATTGAGGGTTGAACAGAATCTATGGCATCTGTGACGGCCTTCTGGCTCATGACATTTGTTGCAGATTGGCCTATCGCTTGTGTCACAACTATTCCACCGCCACTTCCTGCAGCAATGGCGTCAGTTACAGCCTTTTGACTCATAACATCTGTTTCAGACTGGCCTGCTGTGTGCAATACGCCGGGTATTTCTAAATTTTCTTTTGCTTTTTCGAGAGTTGAGGCCCCTGTACCACCAGTTTGAATACTAAAAGGCGTGTATTCTTCCGCTAAAACCGGTGCTTGCACAAATAAAAATGATGTGGCTAAAGCAGTTGACATTAAACGAACAAATTTTTTCAAATAAAATCCCTCCAATAAATCGTTTGTGTAATATTAATTAAATATTAATAAATAAAATAAAAAATTGTAAATTTCGACTACACAATTAATTGTCACATGTTGTAACTTTTTTGTCAATATGTGTAGAAATGTAAAATTTTACGAAAATAAATATAAGGAAATTAGCAATTTACAAGGGTTTAGAACAAAAAAATCACACGTTTAGCGCATCATATTATAAAATTTCAGTAAATATGTTAGAAATTTTTGGCAATATTGCTAACATATTTTGTAAATTTTCAAATATACTTGTAGCAGTTCAATTAAAACAATATAAGTCCTAGGTTATTTTTCGTTTTTACAAAGGTATATGAGCTTGTGAATTCAGTGAGTTTTCCGGAACAACAGGCTTTATATGCTGCCGTCAAAGCTTTTATAGAGTTTAAGAACTCATAGTTAAAAATTAGGATAAAAATTCAATTAATATCAATTACTTTAACACTCTAAATTTTAAGACTTAAAAATGTCATTTTGAATTATTAATCATATTATAAAAAAAGAACTATGATTGATTGGAGATAATAAAATGAATTGTGAGTCATGTGATTATAGAGAAAATCATCACAAAACAAAAAATACTTTTAACATAAATGCACATTTTATTGCGCCTAATCCGACAACCTCTTTTAATCCGAAAAGTGTGTATCCTATGATAGATTCAACGGCCTATATCGGACCATTTTCCACTATTATTGGAAATGTAACGATTAAAAAAAATGTGTTTATTTCTCCTAATGTTAGCATACGGGCAGATGAAGGCTTTCCGATTTTTATAGACTCAAATACAAATATTCAAGACGGTGTAATTTTACACGGTCTTGAACACGGTCGAGTAGAGAATCACGACAAAGAATATTCTATTTATATTGGCAAGCATGTTAGTTGTGCGCATGGATGCCTTATTCATGGGCCATGCAAGATTAACGATTATGTTTTTGTGGGATTTCATGCAACCGTTTTAGATGCCATTATAGGAGAAGGGTGCTATGTTTCTATAAATGCGTTGATAACCGGCAACATCACAGTGCCACCAAATCGTTTTATTCCTGTTGGCGCCGTAATTGACACCCAAGAAAAGGCAGATAGCTTGAGATTAGTTTCAAAAAGTGAAATTGAATTTATGAGAGAAGTGCAATACGTCAACAACCAGTTTCCCGAAGCATACAGTCGTTTATTTGGAAGCACGAAAAATAGCTGCAGTTTAACATGTGATACTTGTAACCCGGAAAATTGCTTGAATAATAGAGATGAATAAGACTGTTGGAAGTACGCCTTCATAATTAGTTATCAATCTTTTTATTAGCTGCAAGTGCGCTTAAAATTTGAGCGCGAATATCTTCGGCGCCGCTTGCACCAGCAGGCAAAAATATCACTTGATTCCCACATTTTGCAAAAGTATGAAGTGCGTCGAGATATTGCTCCGTTAACAAAATGCTCATAATATCTTTTTCACTGAGCCCGCTGGATTTTAGTTCATTAAACGATTCGCTTAAGCCATCTACAATCGCTTTTCGCTGATTTGCAATTCCCTCGCCGTGAAGACGGTCTTTCTCTGAGTCAGCTTCAGCGGCAATAACCACTTTAATTTTGTCTGCATTAGCAAGTTCTTGCGCCGCATGTCTATGACGTTGTGAGGCGTTAATGGCATTCATAGATTCTTTTACTTCTTGCGCGGGTTCAATGGAGGTAATTAAAGTTTTGATAATAATATAACCGTATTCCGACATTTCAATAGAAACAGTGTCAAAGACGTCGCGAGCGATGTCATCTTTTTTCTCAAAAGATTCGTCAAGAGTATATTTTGGCAAAGATGAGCGAATTGCATCTTCTACGTAAGACCTAATTTGTGCAATAGGAGCAGAAAGTTTATAGTAAGCGTCAACAACTTTTGTGTTGTCTACTTTGTATTGCACCGCAAGATTAAGGTGAACAAAAACATTGTCTTTTGTTTTTGTTTCGATTTCAATATTGTTCTGCTGAATTCTAAGCGGCACCCGCTCAGCAACTCGATCTATTCCAAATGGTAAACGAGAATGTAGCCCAGCTTCCGCCGTGCGATGAAACTTTCCGAAACGCTCAATAATTGCTATGGTTTCTTGCTGCACTGTGTAAAAAGTTGAAAACCAAAGAACAAGAGCAAAAATTGCTAAAATTATAAAAAGTATAACTCCAATAAACATGTTCATTCTCCTTATTATTTAAATTTAAAATTAACACTTGCTTTGGATTTCGTTTGCTCTAATTAAGCTTTTTTGAGCAATTATTTTATTCTTTTTTGGTGCTTTAGCTTCCTTTTCTACGGCCTTTTTTACTAAATGAACTAGAAACTCTTTCGGCGTAGGTGCTCCGTTTTTTTCTGAAATCGGTCCATCATAATTTTCCTTGATTTTGGCGAGC
>JAVBKH010000082.1:0-6384 GCA_031554155.1 Oscillospiraceae bacterium | reverse complement strand
GCGCCACGATTTGGTATAACTGTGGCAGCAAAAAGCTCCTTGCCCGCTTTATCTCTCGAAAGCGAGTAGTAAACTCCAGGTGAGCGGACTAGCTGCGAAACGATTACGCGCTCAGCGCCATTTATAATAAATGTTCCGCTTTCAGTCATGAGGGGGAAGTCTCCCATGAAAATGTCTTGCTCTTTGACCTCGCCAGTTTCCTTGTTATAAAGGCTTGCGCGAACTCTCAACGGCGCTGCGAAGGTAGTGTCTCGCTCCTTGCACTCTTCAATAGAGTACTTCGGCGTGCTCTCCATTCGGTGGTCGATGAAGTCGAGCACCAGATTCCCTTGATAATCTGTAATTGCCGAAATGTCACGAAATACTTCCTTTAAGCCCTCTTCGAGGAACCATTTGTAGGAATTTTTCTGCACCTCAATCAAATTAGGCATGTCCAGAACTTCGTTAATTCTCGAGAAGCTCATACGTGTGTTGCTGCCTAATTGCACAGGCTTTACATTTACCATAGGCTTGACTCACTCCATTCAAATATTTAACATGGGTATTTTTGAAATTCATCTTGAAATGCGCATTTTCATGTGATATAATATTAATTAAGTTACATAAATTGCCATTTTGATACAGTATATAATTATATAACACGTTTTTCAATATGTCAAGGGACATTTTGTCGAACGTGTTATTTTTTTTTGAAAAAAATATTTTTAATAAATTTTTCATTTTACCCTAAAGTTTGGAAGGTTCTGGCCGATAACGCTTATAGGAGCTTACTAGGCTTAATTAAATTCAAGGAGGAAAATTATCATGGCTATTGGCGGCGTATACAATTATAACAACTACAACATGAATGGACCCGAAACAAAAGAAAAGGCAGCTAAAACAGCGGCCAGCGCAGTAGCGACAGAGACTGCAAAGACCACAACTCCTGCAGACGAAGCTAAAGCTGCGGCTGCCGCGACTCAAACCGCTGCAACAGAAACACCAAAGCAAACTGCGGAAAGCTATAAGCCCGACATGGACAAAATCCGTGAGATGAAAAATGACCTTAAGGGCAACATTGCAGCCTTTAAGCAAATGGTTTATTCTCAAATTAAGGGACAAGGCAACAACGCAAACAGCGCTATGAGCGAGCTAATCAACCTGTCACAGGAAGACAAAGACAAGCTTGCACAAAACGTCTCCGAAGAAGGCGAATGGGGCGTTAATGCCACCGCAACCCGTATTCTTGACTTTGCAAAATCTCTTGCAGGCGGCGACCCTGCCAAAATTGAAGAACTTCGCGACGCTGTGAACAAAGGCTTTGCAGCAGCAGGTAAAGCTTTTAACGGCAAGCTTCCCGACATCAGCCACCAAACTCTTCAAAAAGTTATGCAAGGCTTTGATGATTGGGCAAACGCTGGCAAACAAACTGCAACAACAGCAGCGACTGCCGCTACAACTACGACACAACAAACCAACGTAGCATCTCAAATCCTTTCTTAAAGCTTGCAAATACATCTGAAAATGGACGCCCAATTGCGGGCGTCCATTTTAAATTTTAAGGTAGACTACAGTGTTTTTGCAAAATCTGCTCCAAAACTTGTTGCAGCGTCTATGTCCTTACCCGTAGGCACAAATGTTGTCTTGAGCTGTTGCTCAAATACGCTAAGTTTTAGCGAGTTCAGTCGTCCTGCAATATTTGGCAAAGCCTCGCCGCTCCAACCGAACGAGCCGAACAGCGCAACAGGCCGCTTGCCAATATTCACAGCCTCAATTCCTGCAAGTAGCTGCCACACAGGTGGAACAGCGTCACGGTTAATAGTTGGCGAGCCTACAAGAAAAGCGTCGCTTTCATTCATCAAAGCTTGTAGCTCTGCAATTTCGTGCTCAATAATGTTGAAAAGCTTGACCTCTGCGTCGGCGTGTACACTCAAAATTCCCCTTTGAATTGCCGTTGCAAGCCTTTCGGTGTTGCCATAAGCTGTGCAATAAAAAATCGGAATCATCTTGGTTTTGTGGTGGACTGGCGTGGACCATTCACGATATTTTTCAATGATAGCGTGAATTTTGCCTTTTTTTGTCAGAATTGGGCCGTGACTGTTGCAGACATATTCAATGTCGATGTCCGAAATTTTTTCAAGTCCTTTTAAGACATACGGCTTGAAAGGGGAAAAAATGCAGTCATAGTAGTATTTTGCTGCGGCAAAGTAGCTGTTTTCGTATTTGATTCTAGTATCAAAGATTTCTGGCTCACAGTAGTGACTACCAAGAAAATCGCATGAGAACAGCGTTTTTTCCTGCGGTATCCATGTAAACATTGAGTCTGGCCAGTGCAAAAACGGTGCGTTGATGAATTGCAGCGTCTTATCGCCAAGGTTTATGCTGTCACCATCTTTGACTACTTGAATCTTCAAATTGTCCATGTTGACGATGTTTTTAATAAAATTGGAGCCTGCTTGGCTAACCACAATCGTCAAATCTGGGTAAACCTCAAGAAGACGCGCAACGCAGCCTGTGTGGTCTGGCTCGCAGTGGTTGAGCACGAGGTAATCAGCTTTTTCTCCGTTTAATGCTTCCTTTATATTTTCAAGATAATTGTCAAAAAAACTGTTGTGCGAAGCTTCAATCAAAGCATTTTTCTCGCTGCCACGCACTAAATAAGAATTGTAGCTTGTGCCGTTGTCTGTGCGCATTATCACGTCAAATACACGCAAATTCGGATTCATTACGCCTGTATAATATACTGAATTTGTTATTTTTTTCAAATCTATTTCCTCCATTCGAGTTTATACTATTGTACACCATTTTAGTATATAAATCAAGATTGAAATTGAAATGGACGCCCAATCGAGCGTCCACGTTAAATTATTCTGCTTTGCCTGTGGCTCCGTCTGGGCCTGCCTCGTATACTGACGCAGAAGATTCCTCGACTGGCTTCTCTTCTGTTTCAAGCAATGCGCGCATTGAAAGGCTGACGCGTTTCTTAGCAAAATCAATTTCTGTGATTTTTACGTCGACCTCTTGTCCGATTGCAAGAACGTCAGCAGGCTTGCTGATTCGCTCTGTCGAAATCTGGCTGATATGGATAAGTCCGTCAACACCTGGAATAATCTGAGCAAATGCTCCAAATGGAGTCATTGAGACGACCTTAGCTTTGCAAACATCGCCAACCTTGTGCTCGCGCTCAAGAATCTGCCAAGGGTTGTCCTGCGTTTTCTTATATCCAAGAGAAATTTTCTTACTTTCCTTGTCAACTTCCTTAACATAAACCTCAACCGCATCATCAACTTTAACAACCTCTGATGGGTGCTTCACGCGATTCCAAGAAAGCTCGGAGATGTGAACCATACCGTCAACGCCGCCAAGGTCAACGAAAGCGCCGTAGCTTGTGATTGACTTGACTGTTCCACTATAGACCTTGCCGACTTCGACTTCATTCCAGAAGCCTTCCTCAAGGCCTTTGCGCTGCTCTTTCAAGACTGCGCGAATTGAGCCGACCGCACGCTTGCGCTGTTTGTTGGTCTCAAGAATCTTGAAGCTTACCTGCTTTTTGAGCAAAGTCTCAAGCTCTTGATTGCGGGAAGCTGTTGCCTGCGAAGCAGGAATGAACACGCGAACGCCGTTTGACAACGCAACAACGCCGCCTTTTACTACATCGACGATAACGCCTTCAAGAATCTCGCCTGTTTCCTCTGCGCCCATAACCTTATCAAAGCCCGCAATAGCATCAAGACGTTTTTTGGAGAGCATTGCTGTGCCCTCAACGTCGTTGACGCGCAAAACTATCAGTTCAAGCTCATCACCGACTTTAACAAGCTCGGTAAGGTTAGCGTTAGGGTCTTCTGTGAACTCATAAAGCGGAACATATCCCGCATGCTTTGTACCAATATCCACTGCAATTTCGTTTGGTGAAACGTTTGTTACAACAGCCGTGACTTTCTCCCTCGAATTTATAGTTTTAAAGCTTTCTTCTAGCATTTCCTCAAAGCTTTGTTCTTCTTGTTGGTTTAAAATTTCACTCATGGTTGTTGCGACCTCCTTAATTATTAACGCCGGTGTAGATGCTCCCGCCGTGATGGCGATGTTGTGATAATCTCCAAAATCCAGCTTGGACAATTCGTCTTTAGTTTCGATTAAAAAAGTGGGACAGAATTCTGAACAAATTTCAAAAAGCTTGGTTGTATTTGAGCTTCCGCGTCCGCCAACCACCAACATTGCATCGGATTCCTTTGCAAGTTTTGAAGCTTCTTGCTGCCTTAAAACTGTGGCTGTACATATTGTATCAAATATCTTTATGTTTGTATACACATTTTTTACTAACTCTGCACATTTTTGCCACTCCACCAAGTTAAACGTTGTTTGTGCCACCAAAATATAGCCCTTTTTCACAGAAATATCATTTAAACTGGTCTTTAAAAAGCTTTCAAGCTCAATACAGTCAGAAAATATGTGACTTTTTCCGTCACAGCAGCTTGCAATTCCAATTACTTCGGGGTGATTTTTGTCACCCGCAATCAAGACGATTCTTCCATCGTTTGCAGCGTCGCTTGCAATTCGTTGAATTTTGGCTACATCGGGGCATGTTGCGTCAAAATATTGGATTTTTTTTACGGCAAGTTCCTCGTAAACATTTTTTGCCACGCCGTGTGAGCGAATCACCGCCGTGTAGCCGCTAGGAACTTCCGACACGCTGTTGACGGTAACAACCCCTCTTTGTGCAAACTTTTCTACGACTTGGGGGTTATGTATTATTGGACCAATGGTCGCAATCTTAGTGGTTTGTTCAAGCATACGTTCCACTGAAGTCACAGCACGTCCAACTCCAAAACAAAAACCTGCCGTTTTTGCGACTTTAACTGGCATTATTTCGTGCCTCCTCAGATTGACCCTCGTTGTAGAGACCTACAATGTCGTCCATCATGTTTTTAGTCGCAAGCCGCATTGTGGACGGTGCCTCAAGGTTTAATCCGAGCTGTTCGTTTTTTATTAGCTGCCCATACCTCACCGTAATTTTTGAGCGAAAATGCAGCTTTCTTTCGCAAATAACTGCACACGGCAGCACATCTGCGCCCGTTCTTCCCGCGATGACTGCTGCACCAGAACGTGGACGTTGCGGCTTGCCATCAGGTGAACGGTGGCCCTCGATGAAAATTCCAAGAACGCCGCCTGCTTCAATTCTTCGCTTGGCTTCGTCAAGCGCGCTCGTGTCGCCCTTGCCCCTGTCTACGGGGAAAGCATTCACGCTGCGCATAATCCAAGAAATAAACTTGTTTTTAAAAAGCTCAATCTTGGCCATATAGTGAAGCTGCTGCGGAATTTTCTGTGCAATTAGTATTGGGTCAATAGCCGTGATGTGGTTGCAAACCAAAATAAATCCTTGCTTTTTGGGAATTTTTTCAAGGCCTTCGTACTTAACATTAAAAGCAACTCGTGCAAAAAAGTAAGTTAATGCCTTGCCAATTGGGTAAAGATTCATAGCGAATGTTCCTTTATTATGTCTATTACGCTTATAATTGATTCTTCGAGGGTGAAGTCGGTCGTGTCTAACAAAATCGCATCGTCAGCTTGCTTGAGCGGCGCAATCTCACGGTGTGTGTCTTGATAATCACGTTTTTCCATATCCTCTAGCACGATATTATAGCTTACCTGTTCCCCTTTTGCAAGATGTTCTTCATAACGTCGACGCGCTCTGGAAGCCACTGTAGCCGTTAGGAAAATCTTGACATTCGCATTTGGCAAAACAACTGTGCCAATATCTCGCCCGTCCATTACGACATTTTTTGTGCGTGCCATTCCTCGCTGCAATTCCAGCAAAAACTCGCGTACAGCAGGGATTGCCGACACATCGGAGGCGGCCATGCCCATTTCGGGCTTGCGAATTTCGGCGGAAACATCGGATTCGTTCATAAACACGCGCTGCTCTCCGTCAACATACTCAAGCTCAAGCTTTATTTCTAAAAGCCGCGGTGCTAGTTTTTCTGCATCCTTTGTCCCAATTCCGTTTTGAATAGCGAAAAGTCCAATTGCACGATAAAGCGCACCAGTATCAACATAAATGAAGCCAAGCTGCTTTGATGCCGCCCGTGCGACAGTGCTTTTCCCCGCACCAGCTGGGCCATCAATTGCCACTGAAATCATAGGAAATGTCCTCCTGCTTGAAGCATATTTTTACGACATTCATGGAAAATAAAAGTATTTTTCTTGCAGTCTTCATGCGTTGTTTCCTGCCAAAAAGCCTGTAGAAAAAGCAATTTGCAAGTTAAATCCACCTGTATAGGCATCAACATCAATGACTTCACCCGCAAAATAAAGCCCTTCAACCTTCTTGGACTGCATTGTTTTAGGGTTTATTTCCTTAACCGAGACGCCGCCTGCGGTGACTACAGCTTCTTCAATGGGGCGAAA
>JAVBKH010000075.1:0-7704 GCA_031554155.1 Oscillospiraceae bacterium | reverse complement strand
GCCGATTAGCGGGCTGCCAAAGTCGGTATCCCTAATACATCAAGTGTGCCGTGGAACTCACTCAAGACGTTCACCGCTAAAGTGACGCCCTAGCCGAGTCGCGGTCCCCTCGGTTCGGACGGCTGCTTAATTAAGCAGCAAAAGCTAAATTATTATCTTCAGCGTTTAAATTTATTTTACACATTTTAAAGAGAGCGTGCGTCTCTACTCGCTTACTGTACTGCAAAATCCCCGTCGAAGCCTTTACGCCCCCATATATTGGTAGAACGCTTTGTAATGCGGTTTTCTGTATCAAAACGTTCTACTAATTGTATAGTTCGACAAGATACTACAAAATGTTATCTATTATTGTTCTTTTCCGGCTCTGGATATTCAACGCCAAATGTGTCGACAGTTACTTTTTTCATCGCTCTTGGTTCTGCTGCAAGGTCGCCGCTTGGGCCAGTTTTTGGGCCTGCAACAATTTCGTCTACTACTTCCATGCCGCTTACAACTTTGCCGAATGCGGCATAATCGTTGTCAAGGAATGGGGCATCACCGTGCATGATGAAGAATTGGCTGCCTGCTGAATTGGGCATACCAGAACGAGCCATTGAAATCACGCCGCGTGTATGTTTAAGTGTGTTTTGTTTAAAACCATTATTGGCGAATTCGCCGTTAATCCCATATCCTGGGCCACCCATGCCTGTACCAGTTGGGTCGCCACCTTGAATCATGAAACCGTCGATTATTCTATGGAAGACAACTCCGTCGTAAAAGCCACTATTTGCAAGTGAGATGAAGTTGTTGACCGAGTTTGGTGCGTATTGTGGCATTAACTCGACCACTATTTTTTTTCCGTCGTCCATTTCAATTGTGGCCTGTGGGTTTTGTTTTTTCTGGCATCCTGTTGACAATGCAATCGCCCCTATCAATAATGTTGTTAGTAATAAATGTGCGAACTTTTTCATCGAGACCGCTCCTTTAAAGCTCTATCAATGTCGCGCTTTGCGTCGCGCTTTGCCATATCGTCACGCTTGTCGTAGAGCTTTTTGCCTTTGCATAAGCCAATTTGCATTTTCACAAGCGAGCCTTTGAAGTAAAGTGAAAGTGGAATTACAGTGAGACCTTCAGTTTTAATTTGACTTTGAAGCCGCGTAATTTCACGTTTGTGTATAAGCAATTTGCGTGGACGAAGGGGGTCTTTATTAAATATGTTGCCCTGCTCGTAGGGGCTGACGTGCATTTGTTTGACGAAAATTTCGCCATCTGTGACTTCGCACCAGCTCTCCTTGAGGTTAACGCCGCCTTTTCTAAGAGACTTTACCTCTGTGCCCACAAGCTCGATTCCCGCTTCAATGCTTTCAAGTACGAAATAATCATGGCGGGCTTTTTTATTTTGGGCTATTGTTTTAAATTGTTCTTTTTCTGCCACCACAATCACCTCCGAAGAATAATAAGTATAACACGCTTGTACGCATTGTTTTGTAGTTTTTTGCAAATTTGCTGTGAATTTTTTTGTTTGGATTTACATTTCGCTTCTGCCTTCGAGCGCGCGGTAAAGCGTGATTTCGTCGGCGTATTCGAGGTTGCCGCCCACAGGTATGCCGTATGCCAATCGCGTGACTTTTGCGCCTAGTGGCTTTAGCAGCCTTGCGAGATAGGCGGCCGTGGCTTCGCCCTCAACAGTGGGATTTGTTGCCATAATGACTTCGGTAACTTCGTCCTTGCCAATTCGCGTAATCAGCTCTTTAATGTGAAGCTGCTCTGGACCAATGCCGTCCATTGGGGAGATGAGCCCGTGTAAAACGTGGTAATTGCCCTTGTATTCTTTTGTGCGCTCAAATGCGAGAATGTCGCGCGGGTCTTCCACCACGCATACAGTCGCTTTGTTGCGGGAGTCATCGGAGCAAATGGGGCAAAGTTCGGCATCGGTGAGGTTTTGGCAAACCACGCATTTGTGGATTTTTTCCTTTGCATCGATTATCGCTTCAGCAAAGGCGTGAGCTTTCTCTTTCGGGAGATTAAGAACGTAAAAGGCAAGTCGTTGCGCCGATTTTTTGCCGACTCCTGGTAAGCGCTCAAATTGCTCGATTAATCTAACAAGCGGCAAAGCCGAGCTGTTCATAGTTTAGACCATCCCTGGGACGTTTAATCCACCTGTGATTTTTTCCATTTCAGTAGATGTAACTTCTTCGATGTTGCGCAAAATCTCGTTGACTGCGGCAATAATCAGGTCTTGCAACATTTCGATGTCTTCTGGGTCGACTACGTCTGGCTTAATTTCTATTGCTGTGATTTCTTTTTTGCCGTTGGCAGTAACTTCAATTGCGCCGCCACCTACAGTTGATTTAAACACGCGCTCTGCTAGTTCAGCCTGCTTTACCTGCATTTCCTCTTGCATTTTTTGCGCTTGTCGAATCATTGTGTTCATATTTTGTGGGCCGCCGCCCATGCCCTGTGGCAATCTTGCTTTCATCTAATTTTCTCTCCATTTCAACATTTCTATCTGTATTTACTGTAATGTGTGTGTATTATGATTAATTTTCAATCTTAACATCAACACCACTATCATCAGCTCTTTTTAAAATTTCATCAAGTGGGTTTGACTTTTCTTTTTTAACTTCATATTCTTTTGGATTGTACGAGCCAAGCCTGTATTTTTTGTTAGTCACTGAAAACACAGCATCACGAAGGCTCTCTTTTGCAAAGCCGTCTGATTTAACCATGCTTGAAAACATACTGTTTCCCGCATCAACAAGCATAATTTCGTCGCCTACATAAGCTGTTGATTTACTCAACGTTCCGTATAATGCCGCATTTTTATCCTTTAAGACATCAAGAACGTCCTGCCACTTATCAAATATTTCCACTGGTGTCTTGCGAATTTCTTCAAGGGTTGGTGATGACACTGGCTTTGGGGTAGAAGTTTTTGCAGCGGGCTTGTCCTGCGTGGTTGTGGAAATACCCTCACTTACAAGCCTTTCAAGCTTTTCGATTCTGGCTAGCAATGGCTTAACAGAATCATTGTTGCTTTTGCTTTCGGTAGTTGTTGAGCAAAGTTTTAGCAACCCCATCTCAAGCTCTGTGCGCCGTTGAGATGTTCGCGACATTCTCGCGAGTGTATCTTGTAATATAGACAGTATGTTCAGAATGAACTCTATAGACACATCATTTGCAATTGATTTGTATTCCAATAATTCGGAGGGCAAGCAGGCAATCAATTCCTCTGGCTTTGCAACTGACTTCGCCACCATGAGGTTGCGGTAGAAACTGATTAGCTGCTCACAAAGCCGCTGATAATCAATAGATTTCTCCCACAGGCCTTCGAGCAAGGAAAGTGACTTTCCGCCATCATGGTCGTTTATTGCCCTTGCAATGGAGAAAAGATGCGACTGACCAACCAAGCCTGCACACTCGATTACTACATCGACTGACACAGAATCTGCACTTGTTAGGCATAAATCCAAAAGTGAGATTGCGTCGCGCATACCTCCGTCGGAAAGTCTTGCAATTAATAGGGCAGCGTCCTCGTCGAGGCTGACGTTTTCTTGTTTTGCAATATACAAAAGCCTTGCGGAAATAATTTCGCTTGCGATTCGCTTAAAATCAAAGCGCTGACAGCGAGACAAAATTGTTGCTGGCACTTTGTGGATTTCGGTTGTTGCGAGTATGAACAAAACGTGTGGCGGTGGCTCTTCCATTATTTTTAGCAGGGCATTGAATGCGCCTGTGCTAAGCATATGAGTTTCGTCTATTATATACACGCGGTATTTTGCGACAGCAGGTGTAAAATTGGCTTCCTCGCGCAAATCGCGGATATTATCCACGCCACTGTTGGAGGCCGCATCAATTTCGGTGACATCTAGGATTGAATCCTCGTCAATTCCTTTGCAAATTTCGCATACGCAACAGGGGTTGCCGTCTTTTTGGTTTGGGCAGTTTACGGCTTTTGCAAGAATTTTAGAGCACGACGTTTTGCCTGTTCCGCGAGTGCCGCAAAACAGGTAGGCATGTGACGGTCGTCCCGCAGCGACTTCGTTTTTGAGCGTCGTGGTTATGTGCTCTTGGCCCACAACGTCGTCAAAAATCCTCGGTCGCCATTTGCGATATAGCGCTTGATACATGGCTTTTCCTCTTGCAAAAAATTGTCCGCATAAAGCGGACATGTTGTTCGTGATGCGTCATATGGACGTACAGGTTACCTGCGGCGCACAAAGTACTCCACTTAATGCTGCTCGGTTCCCCGCCTGACATGGTTCGCGAAGCTTCATCGCACAGGACCAATACGTCCATATCACGCTACACTCTTGAGCTATTATACAACAAAAAAATCAGTTTGTAAACTAGTGAATAGAAACATAAATACAGGACAATACTTTTGACATTGAAACTTGAAAGGGAAATATTACATATGAAACGCATTGACCTTGCACTTTTAGTCGGACTTGTTGCCGCGATTTTTCTAAGCTCATTCACATCTTTTGCGCGTGATTGCGATGATGTGCGGCAAAATGTTGTGCGTCTGCACATTCTCGCAAATTCGGATTCTGAAACCGACCAAAACTTAAAGCTTGCTGTTCGTGACAAAATTTTAACCGAGACATCGGACCTGTTTTCAAAGCCAGTATCAAAGGCTGAAGTGGAAAAAACGGCGTTAAATCAGCTAAAACGAATAGAGCAGATTGCCGAGGAAGAAGTCACTCGGCAAGGTTTTGACTATGACGTGAGCGCTGAATTAGTCAACATGTTTTTTGAGAGCAGGTCGTATGGCGAAACGAGTATGCCAGTTGGCCGCTACGATGCAATACGTGTAAAAATTGGCTCTGCTAAAGGAAAAAACTGGTGGTGCGTGCTTTTCCCCCCAATGTGTATTCCTGCTGCAAGCGAGAAGACGCCAATGGAAAAGCAAATATCGGAGCTTGGCAAGCAACCAAGATTTGTGCCCAAATTGGCAGCACTTGAGCTTGTTGAGAAAATTGTGCGAAATAAAGCCGACCACAAAGTAAAAGATACAGAAATAATAAAAAATTAGAGCTGCGGTTGTTTTGCGTAGCAGCTTCCGCAGTAACCAGAAATTTGCAGCTTGTGCCCGATTACGTGGAAGTTTTTGTCTTGCAAGCTAGGCAAAAAGTCTGTGAGGGGGCAACCCTGAATCTCGATTATTTGCTTGCACTCCACGCAAACCGCATAATGGTGATGTGCGTCACCAATTTCGTAAAGTGATGTGCCATTCTCATGCACCGCTGATTTTTGAATCAAACCGTGCTCCAATAGCGTTTCTAACACGCGATATATAGTCGAAAGCCACATCGTGTTGCCGCTCTTTTCCAGAAAAGAGTAGAGTTCCTGCACATCTTGCGGTTTGTCGGAAAGCAGCAGCGCCTCGAGCACATCGAGTCGCTGTTTTGTTTTTTTAAGGCCGCTTGGCCACTGCACTCTGCTATCAATGTCATATATTTTTTGTTTGCTCATGGCTGCCGCCTTTCTTGCCAATTTTTTTCGTCGTCGCAGTGCCGCCACAAAGCAGTAGAATTACCAAAACCACGCAGCCCACAAGTACAATTGTAGCGCCTGGTCGAAGCCCAAGATAAAACGACAGAAACAACCCAACGAGCGTGAATCCAATAGCAAAGAGAATGCCGCAAATTAAGGTGTTTCGGTAGCTTTTGGCCACTTGCATTGCACATGCCACAGGAATAACCATCATGGACGACACAACAAGTGCGCCAACTGTTCTTGATGATACTGATACTGTAACCGCCGTAAGAACAACAAATACAGTGTTGACAAAGCCGACTTTTACGCCTGCTAGTCGGGCAGAACGCTCATCAAAGGAAACATAGAACAACTCTTTATATAACAGTATAAACACTAATATCACTGCGACACTTGTGGAAACGATGAGAAACATCTCGGAATTATCAATTGAAACTATGCTGCCGAACAAGAAGCTGCTAAAGTTGCCTGCGCCACTTGTAAAGCCAGATAGCACGCCCGCAAGGCCAACTCCTGCCGACAATGTTATCGCTACGCTCATTTCAGCGTATTTTGGAATTTTCTTGCGTATACTCTCGATTCCGAGTGCGGCAAGCACGCTTGTTGTAACGGCGCCTGCAATAGGGTTAAACCCTAGCAAAAGGCCTGCGGCAACGCCCGCAAGGGAAGCGTGGGCAAGGGCATCGCCAATCATGGAGAGACGCTTTAACACGATTACAGTGCCGATACACGGGATTATTACTGCAAGCAGAAGACCTGCAAGAAATGCTTTGAGCATAAAGTCGTACTGAAAAATTTCCATGTCCTGCTCCTTTAGTGCGGGTGTCTGTGCTTGTGGCTCAATTCGTGTTCCATTTGCTCGCGGTTTAGCTCAACTATTGTGCCGTCTTCAAGGCAAAGTGTGTTGCTAACAAATCTTGCGGCACGCTCCATGTCGTGCGTGACCATGAGTACGGTCATGCCGTTTTGATTGAGGGTGCGCAAAAGCTTGTAAAGATTTTCGGTGGACTCCGCGTCGATGCCCGTAGTAGGCTCGTCCAATATTAAAAGCTCACAATCGGCAGCAAGGGCGCGTGCAATCATCACGCGTTGAAGCTGTCCGCCAGAAAGCTCAGAAATCATGCGCTTTGCGCAGCCTCTCATGCCAACGAGGGATAGCGCGCCAAGCGCTTTGTCTCGATGCAGCTTTCTCGTCGGGCGAAATGCACCAATTTGGCTGTAGAGGTTGGCGCACACAATTTCTTCGGCAGTTGCGGGGAATGCGCCGCCAGATATTGGGTTTGTTTGGGGAACATAGCCAATGCGAGGCCAGCTTTTAAAGTCGTGATAATTTTCGCCCCACAGCATAATTTTGCCACCTTGGGGGTCAAGTTCACCTAGAATTAGCCTAAGCAGCGTGCTTTTGCCTGCACCGTTTGAGCCAATTATTGCAGTGAAATCCTTGGGCATAATCGAAAAATTTATTGCACTCAAAAGTGGTTCGTCGCCAAAAGCAAAGCTAAGATTTTCTGCGGAAAGAACAGCCGTCATTTCAATGCCACCTTTAGTGCAGCCAAATTTAGTCGCATAAGCTTAAAATAATCGTCCACCTTATCACCATCAATTGCTTGGTGCTCGAGTGAGCTAAGACGCAAAACTTCCGCGCCAAGCTCACTAGCAAGAGTATTTGCAAGCTCGGGGTTTGCGCCCTCATAAAGCACGTACTTAATGTCGTTTTCCTTTGCTTTGGCCACTGCTTCAGCCATGCTTGCGGGGTCTGGCTCGGCTTCGGGCGAATAGCCCAGTGGCGAGATTTGCTCAAGGCCGTAGGCATCACAGAGATACCCAAACGCCGCGTGAGTGACTAGGATTTTATTTTTAGGCAAGTCGCGCAGGGATTGGAATTCTTGGTCAAGCTTGTCAAATTCTTGTGCCCAGGCTTGTTCGTTTTTTGTATAATCGTCGGTGTGAGCAGGGTCAGCACTTTTTAGCGCCTCGCAAATCGCGATGAATTGCTGCTTGGCGTTTAGTGGATTAAGCCAAGTGTGGGGGTCGCCGTTTTCACTTCTTTTAATGCCCTTTGATGCCTCTACAACCACCAGTTCCTTGTTTTGCACATTTGGCAATACAGAATCCACCCAAGTCTCAAAGCCTGCGCCAGAATAAACGAACACGTCGGCTTTTTTAAGGCCTGTGATGTCCTTTGGCGATGGTTCCCAGTCGTGTGGTTCGGTTGAGTCGGGGATT
>JAVBKH010000276.1:0-3352 GCA_031554155.1 Oscillospiraceae bacterium | reverse complement strand
GGTCGATACTGCGACTATGCTCACGCCCAAGGGGATTTGGGTCACGGCTGAAATTCTCGACGCTTCAATAATGCAAAATAGCGCAAGTTGTGCCGTTAAAAAGGACGCAGGCGATGACAGCGACGTGACAGACGGCATTCTTATTTATGCCAAGGTTTGCAAGACAACCTCGCCCACAATTCAAATTGACGGCGGCGAAGGAATTGGGCGAGTTACCCGCAAAGGCTTGGAGCAGCCAATTGGCGCAGCGGCAATAAACCGAGTTCCGCGCGAGCTTATTTTGCGCGAAGTTGAAAAAGTTTGTGAAGAATTTGGCTGCGATACTGGGATTTCTGTGGTAATTAGCGCGCCAAAAGGAGCCAAAATTGCTAGCAAAACCTTTAACCCTAGGCTTGGAATCGAGGGCGGAATCTCTATTTTAGGCACAAGCGGAATCGTTGAGCCGCAAAGCGTACAAGCTCTTGTGGACAGTATCGAGACCGAGTTCAAGATGCTTGCAGCAAACGGCGAAAAAAATATTATTGTTGCACTGGGAAACTACGGCGAGGATTTTTTAAGCAAGCAGCCAAAACTTAGCAATAGGCCGATAATCAAATGCTCAAACTACATTGGCGAAGCGCTTGATTTTGCCGCGATATGGGGATTTGAGAGCGTGTTGCTTGTCGGGCATATTGGCAAGCTGTGCAAGCTTGCGGGTGGAATTATGAACACACACTCAAAGATTGCGGACTGTCGGGCAGAGATTTTCACTGCACATGCGGCTTTGGCGGGGGCAAGTCTCGAAACTTTGAATAAACTTGCAAATTCGATTACGTCGGACGAATGCATTGAAATCCTCGATACAGCCTGCTTGCGTGAAAAAGTCATACAAAGCCTTTTGGTAAAAATGCAAGCGCAAATGTCGCGGCGTGCGGCCAGCAAATATACGGTTGGCGCAGTGCTTTTTAGCAACGAATATGGATTGCTTGGCATGACAAGCGGCGCAACTTTGATTTTGGAGGGGATAACTTGAAAACAGGAACATTTTACGCTGTGGGCGTTGGAGCGGGAAATCCCGAAATGATGACGCTTGAGGCTGTCAGAATTTTGGAGGCTTGCCCGATAATTGCGACAGTGACCACAAAATCTGGGCAATGCCTTGCGTTTGACATTGCAAAGCAAGCATCGAGCTTGAACGAAAAAAGTTTGCTTCCCATCGAATTCACTATGTCGAAAGTTGAGGCGGAGCGGATAAAATCGCACCATGCGGCGGCGGATAAAATCATAGACAAGCTGTCACAGGGGCTTGACGTTGCAATGCCTAACTTGGGCGATGTCTCAATTTATTCTACGTCGACGTACTTGCTCGAAATCATTCGCGATGCAGGCTTCAACGTCAAAATGATTGCGGGTGTGCCAAGCTTTTGTGCAATTGCCGCAAGCCTAGGCATTGGTCTTACCAAAATGGACAGCCCGTTGCACATAATTCCCGCTTGCCACGACGGTTGGGAACAAACTCTCGATTGCAGCGGCAGCAAGGTTTTAATGAAAGCTGGGCAAAATCCAGAAAAGATTGTCACAGCTTTAAAACAGCGAGGATTAGCGGAAAAAGCAGTCGCGATAGAAAGCTGCGGCTTGGAAAGCGAAAGAATTATCCGCAATATTGAGGATTTGCGCGACGGCACAGGATATTTTACCACAATAATCATAAAGGAGTAAGCTATGGTCTATTTTGTTGGCGCAGGCAGCGGCGCGCCTGATTTAATCACAGTTCGTGGCGACAGGTTTTTGCGGCAAGCTGACGTAATTATTTACGCGGGGAGTCTTGTAAATCCCGAACTTTTGTCTGTGGCAAAACAGGGCTGCCAAATCCACAACAGCGCAACGATGACGCTTGAGGAAGTTATTGCCGTAATGCTCTCGGCAGAAGCGGACACAAAGCTTACCGTTCGCCTGCACACGGGGGATTCAAGCATCTACGGTGCAGTCAAAGAGCAGTTTGACGAGCTTGCAAGGCATGATATCCCGTTTGAAGTTGTGCCAGGGGTCTCAAGCTTTCTTGCTGCGGCGGCTTCAATGCAGCTTGAATATACTTTGCCAGACGTCACACAAACCGTGATACTAACCCGCATGGAAGGCCGCACACCTGTTCCCCAACAGGAAAAAATCGCCACGCTCGCCAAACATCAAAGCTCAATGGCTATTTTTTTGAGCACTGGTATGACGCAGCAGCTACAAGCGGAGCTGCTGGAGGGCGGATACCCCGAAAACACACCCGCCGCGATTGCTTTCAAGGTTAGCTGGCCCGACGAAAAAATATATAGATGCACAGTCGGCACACTTGCGGCAACCGCTTCACAGTACGAAATTAGTAAAACGGCACTGGTTTTGGTAGGCAATTTTATTGGCGGCGATTACTCGCGCTCTAAGCTTTACGACCCAAGCTTTACCACGGAATTTCGCAAGGGAAATCAAGAATGAAAATTTCAATTGTAGCGTTTACGGATTGCGGCTTTAGGCTAGGCGAAAAAATTTCAGCCAATTTGCAAAGCGACGGCAATTTGGTGCAGTGCCAACAATCGGGCAGTGGCCGCATTTCCCTGCGCGAATGGACGAGCGAGGCTTTTACGTCAAGTGATGCTCTCGTTTTCATTGGTGCAGTCGGTATTGCCGTTCGCGCAATTTCGCCGCATATGCAGTCCAAAATCAGCGACCCCGCCGTTATTGCTGTTGACGAAACTGCTCGCTTTGCGGTGTCGGTTTTGTCGGGGCATGTTGGCGGCGCAAACCGACTGACAAACCAAATAGCCGCATTACTTGGTGCGACACCTGTAGTCACAACTGCCACCGACAATCGCGGAATTTTTGCTGTGGACACGTGGGCTGTTTCAAATGGAATGGCTATAAAAAATGCGCAGCAGATTAAGGCTGTTTCCTCTGCTTTATTGCGCCATGATGTGGTGGGACTTTGCAGCGAATTTGAAGTCAATGGTGCGTTGCCAGACACGATACAGCTACAGCCCCATGACTATAAGCTTTACATTGGTATTCGCAAAGACAAAACCGACGCGTTGCATCTTATTCCGAGAATTGTCACAATTGGGCTAGGCTGTAAAAAAGGCACTACAGTGGCACAAATCGAAACTGCAATTAGCTATATGCTTGAGCGCGAAAAAATAATGCCGCAAGCAATAAAGCGGGTTTGCAGCATAGACATCAAGGCAAATGAGCAAGGAATACTTGATTATTGTGAGAAATACGGCATAGCATTTAACACATATTCAGCGGAAAAACTTTCCGAGGTTGCAGGAGATTTCACGGAATCAGATTTCGTCCGCGACACCGTTGGCATCGGCAACGTTTGCGAGCGAGC
>JAVBKH010000110.1:0-13970 GCA_031554155.1 Oscillospiraceae bacterium | reverse complement strand
TTGGATATACAGATTAGTTTTCGGCATGATTGCCGTAATTGTCTCTACCGTATTGTGCAAAGTTAAATCTTTTTCTTCAACGGAAGTTGCCTTTTGGTGTCCAATCACTGCGGTTTTGGCAGAAGCCTCTGTCACCTACTTAATTGATGGCGATAAATTATTTTTTGTTGTAATGGCTGCTTGCCTTTCAATTGGTCTTGTTTTTGTCAATTATAATGCCATACTTCTTTTGGTTTTGGCTACAGATTTAATAACTTTTGTTATGTTTTTTGGACTAAACATCACTATTCTTGGCGAATCCGCCTCGACAATAGATATTATCATGCAACTAATGACTTTTAATCTCGCAGGTGTACTTATGTATGCTACATGCGTATTCACCGTTACACAGTTTAAGATAGCCGAAAAAAAGAGCCAGATATTTGAAGTTTTTATGGAAGCCACGCCTAGCCTCATTGTTCTGATTGATGACAATGGTAGAGTGGAGGATATTAGCAAACCTCTTGCAGAAATTTTCAAGCTGGAAAGCAGAAAATCGGCAACAGGACGCCCATTGCTGGACCTATTAAAGACAGAATCATTAAAGTTAGCTTTCGAAGAAGTTTTGCAAGAATACGCCACATGTACTAGGACTATCCCCCTTGTTTTTGACGACGAAGAAGTTTGGTGCATAGTTTGTTCGGCACCACTTGGAGAAAAAAGAATGGCTCGATTTATTGAGCTGACCAATATTTCATCGGTAATGGAGGCAAAGCTTGAGGCGGAGTCGGCCACTCGCGCAAAAAGCAGTTTTCTTGCAAACATGAGCCATGAAATTCGAACACCGATGAACGCAATTGTTGGCATGAACGAGCTGATAATGCTAAAACCATTGGACCCTGAGCAACTTTCGCAGGCAATGGCCGTAAGAAGTGCTGCAAACTCATTGCTACAGATTATAAACGATATACTAGATTTTTCAAAAATAGATGCTGCAAAAATGGAAATCTTTACTTCAAAGTTTGACTTTGCTTCTCTTGTCAATGACATTGTAAACATTACCAATATTAAAGCCAGCCAGTCCAATGTAACGTTCACCACATACATATCAAAGGATATCCCACCAACTATTCAAGGCGATGAGCTTAGAATCAAGCAATGCCTAATAAATCTTTTAAACAATGCCTTAAAATTCACAAAGGAAGGCAATGTGCGACTTTCTGCGTTCAGCGAACAAGTTGGCCGCAATAAAGTAAAATTAAGCTTTTCTATCAAAGATACTGGCATCGGTATGCGAGAAGATGAAATGGCAAAGCTTTTTGGCGAATTTCAGCAGCTTGACCTTAAAAAGACGCACAGCATTGCAGGTACAGGGCTTGGGCTTGCAATTACAAAAAAATTGATTGAGTTAATGGACGGAGAAATCTCCGTAACAAGTACCTATGGCCAAGGTTCTGACTTCACGTTTTACATCTACTGCGACGCAGAAACTAATGATACATTGGCAGAACTTCCGCAGCCTAAGGATTTTCAAGTTCTATTCTATGAGCCAAATGTGTTCCACGCTGATGCCTTTAGACAAATGGCCGAAAATCTTGGCATTAATTATGATATTTGTGATACTATACAAAGTTTTAGCGATACATTGCGTGAAAAGGAATATACCCACGTTTTCTTTGACAAAACTGCGCAGCGTGTTGTGCGGGAGTATTCGGTAACGAATGATAAACCAAAATTCACACTTGTAAAAGAATTCAACGACTTGATGGACGTATCCCAGCCTTTTGGTGAAAGCCAGATTAGTAGGCCGTTGTTGACGATGACTCTGGCGGAGATTTTAGGCGGACGTGTGTGGAAAATTAAGCTTGACTCATCAAATGCTGAGATTAAGCTTGGCGCATTTAAAACGAAGGGCGCAAAGGCTTTAGTTGTCGATGATAACCTTGTAAATCTTAGCGTTGCCAAAAGTATGCTTAGTCAATATGGGATTGACGTTGCAACAGCGTCAGGCGGATTAGAGGGCGTAGAAAAGGCGCAAAAAGCGACTTATGACATAATATTTATGGATCATATGATGCCTGAAGTTGATGGTATTGAGACCACCAAGATGATTAGAAACTTAGCAGAACCTTTTAAATCTGTTCCGATAATAGCGCTTACCGCCAACGCCATTACGGGCATAGAATCATTATTCTATGAAGCAGGCATGGACGGCTTTATGTCAAAGCCAATTATCGTTAAATCACTGCACGAAATTTTAATCAAGTTTTTGCCAGAAGAAAAAATCATAACACTAACGGCGGCAGACGAGGTTAAAAAGCCTGAGGCAGAAGATTCTGGCGAGAATAAGGCATTGCTTGAGAAATTCTCTGCCATAGACGGATTAGATGTGACCAAGGGTCTTAAACTTATGGGAGGTATGAAAGACACCTATATTCACACACTTGAAATATTGACGCAAACTATTCCAGAAACATGCAAACGGCTTAGTGCATTTTTAGAAGAAGACAATCTGCCACGCTTTGCAGTGGACGTTCACGGCGCGAAAGGGTCTCTCGCCAATGTGGGTATGAACGAATTGTCCGCTCTTGCCAAGGAGCTTGAGTTTGCAGCAAAAGCGGACGACAAAGCTCTTTGCGAAAATCGATTTCCTGTGTTTCACGAAAGCTTCAAAAAGTTCGGCGATGAATTGGATGCCATTTTTAAGGATGAAAAAAAGCCACAAGACCAAAAGCAAGGCAATTCAGCAGAATTAAATGTTTTGCTCAAAACAGTCCTTGAAGCGCTGGCCACATTTGATACTGATACAGCAGTTGACCAAATGAAAGTGATTATTTCAAATACCTATGGCAGCGAAATAGATTCTGTTCTGCAAAATATCCACAAAGATTTAGATACTTTTAATTTTAAACATGCGAAGGTATTGATAAATACAATAATAAAGGAATGATTTTATGTTAAGCAGAGATTATGATAGGTTCGCGCTGGAAAGAACTGGCGAAATAGATATAAAGCAAGGGCTAAAAACTTGCGGAGATTTACACGCCCTTTTTCTGATGATGGACAATTTAATTGATTTCAGCCCAAAGCTTTTGGGCGCGATTCGCCAATCTGATTCTACTAAGCAACCAATCCAAGTTTTAAACGCGTTGCAACAACTGGAAAAACTTTTGACTCAAGTGGGCGCTGATAAGATAGGCGGAAAAGCTAAACGCTTTGCAGAAGCAATTAAAAGCGGAGAGCACGAAGAAATTGATTTTTATTCAAGGCATTTCGCCGCCAAGATTGACTCTTTGTGCAGAAAAATTAAAGAGGCACACACTGGTACGTTTTCCGAAGCTTCGGAGCGCATGGCGCCTATAGAACAATTTACCGCACCAAGGCAGGCAACGACACAAGCGCCTACCAGTGGATACGAGCGACCAAAAGTAAGAGTTAAGGCCGCCATAATTCCAGAAATCTTTGAAGGAATCAACAAGTATATTCAAGACTTTGAGCTAAGCAAATGCAGTAGCAACCTTATGGAGCTTATGACATTTACTTTTACAAAAGATATCGACGAAGCTCTCGAAAAAATTTACGGTTATCTGCAAAACTTTGATTATTTACATGCTGCTTTTGAATCAATGCAGCTTATTAATATTGTAAAAGACACCAACACAAGCGGACAAGATATTCCTAAGCTAACCTTGCTAGCGGTGGACGATTTGCCCGATGTTTTGGGGACAATAAAAGCAATGCTCAAAAAATACTACAATGTTTTTGGCGCAATTGACGCTGACAGCGCTTTTGAATTTTTAGACTCCTGCAAACCCGATTTAATTTTGCTTGACATTGAAATGCCAGAGATGGACGGCTTTACCCTGCTAGAAAAAATAAGAAGAATGCCCATGCACAAAGATACACCTGTAATTTTTCTAACAGGTAGCCCTACACCCGAGTACATTAAAAAAGCTTTTGACATGGGCGTAAAAGATTTTATCAAGAAACCTGTTGACGTTGAAACTCTCAACTATAAAATATATTCACTCATCTTGCAAAATAAAAACGCGCAAAAGTAATCCCTGAAATAAAACCAAACGCTGACAATGGGCGTTTTTTTCAGATAATCACTTCGCAAATGCGACTGCAATCGGTTATTCTAATTATTACAACAATATTTATCTTGACATGGCTAGTCTGCGTAGTATATACTTTTTTGTAATCGCATTTAAAAAAATATTGTTTAATATAGATATTTCAACCTCCATTGCGCCTCTTACTCGTACCCATTTAGGCAGCTCATTATGAAAGATAAAAGGTGATTAGGGTGTATAAGTTCTTTAAATATTTCGTGGTGTTTTCTTTTATTTTACTAATAATCACTCAACACGAAATTGCATATGCTTCCGAAGGACAAAAGACCGTAATTACTTTTAGCGGAGGAGACGGTTCTTCAATTTACGCTGATAGAATTGCTTACTACGCGTTTAAAGAGCTTGGCTACGATTTCTCAATTCTAATTCAAGACATCAGTAGCGCTACGCAATTTGCAAACACTGGGTACACTGACGGTTTGCTAAGCGCAGCTGAGGGAGTTAATAAAACAAATCCAAACTTATTTATGGTAAAAGAGCCCATTTCGAAGTTGAGTTATATTACATTTACTAGAGAAGATGATGCGACTAGCTACAAAAAATGGAGCGATTTTAGCCGCAAAAAAATTGGGCTGTTGACTGTAGGTCCGCACACGGAACGAAGCCTGCCAGTTGACGTAACGAGACAACTGTATCAGACAATTGACGACGTTTATTCTGCGCTTATAAATGGCCAAATTGATTTGGCAGTTGTTCTAAAAACCGATGAAAGCGCGTTTACTCCTCCCGATGGGGTAAAACAAAATCCCGTATTTGATAGTATTCCAACGTTTATGTATGTAAACAAAAAAAATAAACATTTGGTTCCAGAACTTGAAGAGATGCTACGCAAAATGAGTAATGAAGGCATCACGCAAAAAATACTGAATAACGAGCTTAATCACAACGACTCAAAGAAAAAAATAGTTCTTGCAATTTCATCTTATAGTAGCGATGTTTTATGGGAACGTCAAATGCAAGATGCTTTTCGTGCTAAACTTGACGATGGTATTTTGACCGAAACGCATAACTATAGCATAAACGCACTGAAGCTTAGAAATGATGTTTATTATAGAAAGAACTTGTCTAGCATAATTCGCAGAGATTTTATTAACAAAGTACCGTCAGTCATAATTGTATCAGATGACGAGGCTTTTGAATTCGTAAAGGAAAATTATTACTCTACTTTTTGCGGCGCGCCCGTAATCTTTTGCGCAATCAATGATTTTACGCCAGACAGAATCAAAGGCTTTGAGCATATTTTTACAGGAGTTGTTGATAAAGCGGCCGCCACTGAAACTGTTGAGCAAATGTTAAAATTTTACCCAGATACTAAGAAAATTTACGTTGTAAACGATTATACTATTTCTGGTCAGCAATGGAGAAAGGATCTTGACAAGCAACTTACAAAATATAAAGATAGGCTTGTTGTTGAACATAACGAAAATTTGCCTTTTGATGAGCTTGTTTCAAAAATAAGTACGCTTGATACGGGAACATTGGTGCTGTTCGGCTTTTATTTAGTAGACGGTGAAGGCAAGTATCAAATGCTTACTGAAAGCCAAAAATCTTTTTTTGAGAATTCCAAGGTTCCGCTATTTGGGCTTTATTATCCTACATATGGCCAAGGTCAACTTGGTGGAAAATATAGCATGGCAGATATTCAGGCTCGTCATGTTCGCGAGATTTTGAAAAAGCTATTGACTGGAACTGCTGTAGAGAATATACCGATTGTTACAAACACCAACGAAGAATATCCGTGGTTTTTTGAATATAAAACAATGCAAAAGTTTGGAATTAAAAAGGGCCAACTACCATTAGGCGCAACCATAACAAACCAGCCTCTTAGTTTTTTTGAGGCCAATCGAACAGGCTTGATATACGCTTCTTTTGTGCTAGCATTTGTGGTGATTGCGTTTCTTTTTGTGTTTTCGCGCATTCAAAATAAAAAGAACCGAGAATTGCTTCAAGCTCAGAAAAGTCTGCACTCAGCAGAAGAAATGCTTCTGAAGGAAGCTGAACTTCTGCAATTAAAGGGAGAGCAGCACGCATTGCTTATGCGTTTGCAAGCCGATTTGCAAAGCGTTTTGGATTCAGTACCGGTGGGTATTCTTGTGCGTGCGGTAGACTCGCTTTTGCCGCTGTACGTCAACAAGGCATACTCGGATATTTTTTTATTTGATTCACCGATTGAAGCTATAAAATATCGTGTGTTGGATTTGTCGCCCCTATATCAGCCAAATGGGCGGCTGTCATCTGAATTATCCGACGAAAATATCATTGAGATTACTGAAAGCGATTTAGCACACACCTGCGAGTGGCAGTTCAAACTGCCGAATGGCGAGTTTATTGACACAAGAAAAATTAGCAGAACAATCTTTTTCAACGGAGTTAATGCCATTGTAACAATTATTCAAGACATTACTTCAGACAACAAGCAGCGAGAATTGCTGAAACTTACGGCGGAAAATGAGAAAGAAGCAAACCGAATTAAGAGCAAATTCGTGGTAAATATTAGTCACGAAATTCGCACACCGATGAACGCAATAATTGGGTTCACTGAAATGGCATTGCTAAAAGATTTTGAAAAAGAAGCAAAAGATATATTCAAAAAAGTAAACGTCTCTGCTAAAATTTTATTAAATATTATTAACGATGTCCTTGATTTTTCTAAGATTGAAGCGGAAAAACTCGAAATTCTTGAAGAGGAATTCCATCTTGAGGACACATTGTCCAATGCTGCAATGGTTGCCTCAAAGCGAATTGAAGGTAAGCCAGTTGAAATGTTGCTCAAAATTGAGAATGATGTGCCGCTTTATATTCTTGGAGACAGAACTCGATTGTGGCAGATTTTCAAGAACCTGTTGGATAATTCGGCCAAATTTACGAGCGAAGGCAACATAATTTTACAAGTATCTGCTGATGTAAACACCTTAGATGATGAAGTGCAACTGACTTTTGTTGTAAAAGACACTGGTCTTGGCATGTCTGAGAAGCAAGTTGAACGACTGTTCAACTCGTTTGAGCAATTTCATACTACCCAGTCTAATATGTCAACTGGTACAGGGCTTGGTATGACGATAACAAAGCAGCTTGTAGAATTAATGAAGGGAACTATTCAAGTCGAGAGTGCTGTTGGCGTTGGTACTACCACTACAATTGTCATTCCATTTAAGAAACCCACAAAAGTAGGTTTGACTAACGAAAGCGCAATAAAAAACAGCTTGCAAAATTTTAAAATAATTGTTGTTGATGATTCGCAGCTATCGCTTGAAGTGATTGATAACATTCTTAAAATGGCAGGTTGTAGCCCAATATGTGTTACAAATGGGGCTGAAGCACTAGAGTTAATTAGCGAAGCAACTGAAAACAATGAATTATATAATATCGTGTTACTAGATTACAAAATGCACGACGAAAACGGCTTTGATGTTGCAAAACAAATCAAACAAATAGCGCCTTTGACAAAGATAGTCCTAGTATCTGGCTATGTACAACAGTTTTCAGCAAGTGAGATTATAGACACAGGATTTGCTGCATATATTGAAAAGCCTTTTTCATCAACAGAGTTACTTCAAAAACTGTTAGACGTGCTTAATATTGAACAAACTCCAACTCAAGAATATAGTCAATTTAACTTTTCGGATTCCTCTGTTTTGGTCGCTGAAGATAATGAAATCAACCAAGCTGTAGCTGAATGTATGCTTGAGGAATTCGGTATCGTACCAGTTTTTGCAAACAATGGGCAGGAGGCTATAGACCTGCTGGATTCGCAACATTTTGATTTGGTTTTAATGGATTTGCTTATGCCAGTCATGGACGGACACGAAGCAACAAAGTGCATTCGCGCAAGCGATAAACCATATAAAAATATACCTATTATCGCAATGACAGCCAATGTTGTTGTTGAGGAAATTAAGGCGTGTATGGATGAGGGAATGAACGGTCACATAGGCAAGCCCGTCGACTTCAATAACCTAGGCTCTCAATTAAGCAAGTGGCTTAAAGTAAAAATTGTAGATTAGTGTTGCCAGCAGCTACAGGTCGCCGATTTATAGTCGGCTACGATTTAAGCACAAAAACAAATTCCGCATAAACATCATGTTTGTGCGGAATTTGTTTTGTAGCGTATGAATATTAAAACAGCCTAGGCATTACAAAATTTCTCTAACAACTTTTTCTATTCGCTCAATGCTAGGCAGCGCAGTTTTTTCAAGATTTAGGCTAAACGGAACAGGACAAAACAGTGCGCCAACTCGCTTGACTGGCGCATTTAGACTGTAAAATGCGTCGCTGTCGACGATAGTGCTTACTATTTCGCCGCCAAACCCGCCAAATTGTGTTGCTTCGTGCACGACAACGGCTTTTTTCGTCTTCATCACAGATTTGATTATTGCGTCAGTGTCAAGTGGGGAGAGCGTACGCATGTCAAGCACCTCGATACTTTTCCCCTCTTTTGCCAGTGTGTCGGCTACAGTCAAAGCCATCTGCACCGTTCTGCCGTAGGTGATGATGGATAAATCCGCGCCCTCGCGCTTAATATCGGCAACGCCAAGGGGTATTGTGTAATCATCGTTAGGAATCATACCATTTGTGCGGTACAGTAATTTTTGTTCGAGGAATATGACGCAGTTATCGTCGCGAATAGCAGATTTTAGCAAGCCCTTGGCATCGTATGGGGTTGATGGCGCGACTACTTTTAGGCCTGGGACGTGGCAAAACATATTTTCAAGCGATTGCGAATGTTGCGCGGCCGCGCCTGTGCCGCCGCCAGATGGCGCACGAATCACCATTGGAACTTTTACTTTGCCACCGAACATATAGCGCATTTTTGCAGCTTGGTTGATAATTTGGTCAAAACAAACGGCCGAAAAATCCGAGTACATTAGTTCAACAATTGGGCGCATACCTGTGACGGCAGAGCCTATGCCTGCGCCTAGGAATGCAGTCTCGGAAATTGGCGTCTCCATGACACGTTCAGCGCCGAATTCTTGAAGCATTCCAGCAGAAACGCCAAAAGCGCCGCCATAAGTTCCAATATCTTCACCCATTAAATATATATTTTCATCGCGACGCATTTCTTCACACATTGCTTCATGGACCGCATTAGCATAGGTTACTTCTCTCATTGACATCTTCGAATCTCCTTATGCGTAAACGTCGGTCAAAACGTCGCCGATAGACGGCTCTGGGCAGGATTCTGCCCAAGCAACTGCATCTTCTATAATTTTTGTTGTTTTTTCGTCGGTTAGCTTTATTTCGTCTTGGGTAAAAATATTATTTTCAAGCAGAAAATTGCTGAATCTGGTGATTGGGTTGTGTTCTTTCCAAACAGCGATTTCTTCTTCTGTGCGGTACAAATTGCGGTCACTTTTCGAGTGTCCCGATGTTCGGTACGTGTGCTCTACAAGGAGAACAGGTCCGTGATTAAGCGCGTATTCACGGGCTTTTTGTGCAAATTGATAAACTTGGAGGACATCGTTTCCGTCACATTCAAAGGCTTTGATTCCGTAGCCAAGGGCGCGCTTGGTCAAATCTGTTTCATTCACGACTGAATTAAATGCTGTTGACATACCGTACTGATTGTTTGTAAGGCAGAAAATCACAGGTAGCTTCCACACAGCGGCCAAATTCATGCTTTCGTGGACTGCACCCTCGTTTGAAGCACCATCACCAAAAAATGCGACGCTGACGCGATTTAGTCCCTTTTTCTTTATTGTCATTGCAGCGCCGCAAGCTAGGGGCGCGTTTGCGCCAAGGATTCCGTTTGCGCCAAGCATACCTTTGTTAAAGTCCGCAATGTGCATTGAACCTCCGCGACCGTGGCAAAGGCCTGTGCTTTTACCTAAAATTTCAGCCATCATAAGGTTAACGTCGCAGCCTTTGCCAATGGCTTGGCCATGCCCTCGATGTGTTGCAAGCATGTAGTCGTCGGCAGCTAAGGCGGCGGTTGTGCCAACGCCTGTGGCCTCCTCGCCAATTCCAAGGTGAGCTGTGCCATGCGCTAAGCCTTTGCTGAAAAAACCAAACACTTTTTCTTCAAATTTGCGCACAATCATCATTGTCTCAAGCAAATATTGAAGTCTTGGCTTATCCGTGAGCAATTTTTCGTCAGTGCATACACATGAGGTCCTAGTTGATATATCCATTAAAAGCTTTGCTCCTTTTTTGCAGTTGGGTTTTGGCTTGATACGACTATTCCTTTGGCAGACTGTTAATGGTTTTAAAGCCGCCAGAGATATTCTTTTCGTTGAAGCCGTGGTTTGTCAAAATGCGCTCGGCAATGTGGCCGCGAACGCCAACTTGACAATACTCAATAATTTCTTTCAACTTGTCAATTTCGTCGAGCCTACCGCGTAGCTCACCCACGGGAATATTCACTGCGCCGTCAACATGTCCACGTGCAAATTCGTCAGATGTTCTTACATTGAGCAAGATTGTGTTGTCAACATCGCGGTTTTGCATGTAATGGTAATCGACAAGGTTTGTGTTGCCCTCCAGAATATTTTGCGCAATAAACCCTAGCATATTTACAGGGTCTTTTGCCGAAGAAAACGGCGGCGCATATGACAACTCAAGCTCGGCAAGGTCAGTGACTTTTGCGCCTAACCGAATTGCAGCGGCAACCACATCAAGCCGCTTTTCTGCGCCCTCTGCTCCCACGATTTGGCAGCCCAGTATTTTACTGTCTGGCGAGAACATCAGCTTGCAAGACATTTGGTGCGAGGCTGGATAATATGTCGCGTGGGAAAATGGGTGCGTGTAAATTGCAGTATACGGTATGCCAAGCCGCTTTAATGTGCGCTCGTTTGCGCCTGTGGTAGCTGCTGTCAGCGAAAAAACCTTGATTACAGCCGTACCCTGTGTGCCGTTGTAGCGGTGGTCAAGTGCGCAAATTTGGTCGGCAGCAATGCGGCTTTCTCCTACTGTCACACATTGACCATTGCTATAATTATAAAAGAGACCATGCTTGTTTGCAAGGTCTCTCTTTTTTCACGCAATGCGGCATGCAAAGGAACGGTACGGCATTTTTATATATAATGGTAACATAGTTTTCTTAAAAACTCAATAGCTTCTTTAGCATTGAATCTGTAACAGAAGTTGCATTGGAAATATTACTAACTATTGTTTGACAAAATGCGACTCGAATCTCCGAAATTTTTTCGTATTTTTTAGTTTGTAAGGAGCGCAGTTCTTATTTTATTGTTTTGCTTTTTGCCAACAAGATTATCAATACCATAAAAAATACGGCGGGTAAAGATACTGACCGCAATCATTGACAATGCTGCAACATAAAACGGAAGATATGCGCTGCCTGCTATATTTTCGAAAACAAACCCATAGATGAACTGCCCAATAGGGCTTGTGCACATAACAACACATATGAAGCATGAAATAACTTTTCCAATTAAGTCTTTTGGCGTTAAAAGTTGCAGATAAGTCAGCATCTGAATTTGGAATAGTGTGTGCAATGTTAACAGCAGGCCGCAACCGATTAGCAAGATGATATAAATTGCCATAGGTTTCGTCAATACTTGCAGTGCGACTCCGACTATCATCACGCACAAAGAGCAGCCGATTAGAAGAACAGGGCTTGATTTTGACCTTAGCTTATTTGACAATACTCCTGCAAGCAGTCCGCCCAATACAGCACCTGCTGCAATTACGCCTTGCGCATAGCCGTATAGCCTATTGGCGGAATCAGTAGCAAAGCCCAAATGTTGCGTAATAATAACGGGAATACCAATTAAGATTAGCGAAGTCAGCAATAAATTTGATGAGGCAAATACCACTGATACCTTCCAGATAATAGGCTGTTCCTTGAACATAAAGCGAAAACTTTCTTTCAAGTCGTCAAGGCCTGTAGCGAAAATATTTCCGCTTGCTTCCCTTTTTTCAAATGGAATGCGAATGAACATCTCCATCACAGCACAGGCGAAAAAGCATACGATGCTCACATATAGAATAGGTGTTAACCCAAAAATAGAGAACAGAAGCCCACCGATTACAGGCCCCGCCATGCTTGCCACAGAGTTAATCATATCAGCGACGGAGTTTGCTTGCATAATATGTTCTTCGTCTACCAAAACAGGTATGCTTGCCTTTACCGCAGGCTGATAAGCGCCTTGTATGCCAAACAAAACCATCATAGTGATTGCAATAAGCGGCACAATGTCCAATTTTCCCGCAAGCAAATAGAACAGGCAAATAAGCGCGGCTGTACTAAAATCAAGAATTACCATGATGTTGCGCTTGTTAACGCGGTCGGCGATGATGCCACCCACAGGGAAAAGTATAAGCATTGGGATAAAAGAGACCGCCAATATTGTGCCGAATAAAGCTGACGAGCCTGTTTTATTTAGCAGATAAAGCGGGAGCGCATATCTTAATATCTGGTTGCCGAATATGGAAATAATCTGGCCTATTGCTACGAGTATAAAGTCTCTTGAAAATATGGTTTTCTTATTCATGGTTATCAGTTCTCTTTCTTAGGAAATTTTGGTGATACGTGAGCATGTCATCTTCGTTATGCTCAATGTGCGCTGATGAGCTGTCTTGCTCCACGCCATCGAAGCGGTATAGTTTTTGAAGTAGCGCACAAAATGTTTCTAAATCTTCTGCCGAGAAATCATGAAAAATATCAGCTAAAAATTCGTCTGTGCGCTGCGAACACGAGGTGAGAGTCTGCTCGCTCTCTGGCATGATAGTAATATTTACAGCACGCTTGTCATGCTCGCTTGGAGCAGTGGAAACGTACTTCTTTTTTTCCAAAGCGTCCACAATTTGCTTTGCGCTTTGCTTGGTCGTCCCCAAGTATCGCGCAATGTGATTAATTGTGGATTTTCCATCTGGTGCGTGTATAATGGCTGGTATAGCCAACATTTGGCGAATAGTTAAATCCCCCAAGTACTTGTCACCTTGCATTTGCAGTTTGTTTGTTACGGAAAACAAAGTTGCAAGTGCCTGTTGGGCAAAAAATAATTCTTGTGCTGCGTTCATGTAATATGCCTCCCTCGATTAGACACTATATTGTCTAATCGGCAGTATAGCACGATATATTTAATTAGTCAATATATTGTCTAAAATAATTTATGCGCGGTTACTTGACAACGTAACAATGTTATGCTACACTAATCCTATCGTAACAATGTTACACGCGAAAGGGGCAGGACATGGAAGAAAACTTGATTTCAAAGAAGGAGCTTCTCGCGCTGACTGGCATATCCTATGGCGCGCTTTACCGATGGAAACGCAAGCAGCTTATCCCAGAGGACTGGTTCATAAAAAAATCAACATTTACAGGCCCAGAGACATTTTTTCCTCGCGAGCAAGTGCTTGAGCGCATAGCAAAAATTCAAGAAATGAAAGAGGAAATTTCGCTTAGCGATTTGGCAGTCACCTTCTCTGGCGCACCACTTGACATGGAGGTTACAGCAAAGCAGCTTGTTGAGCGCAGAATTTTGTCCTCGGCGGTGGAGGGTCTTGCGCTTTACAGCCCAACTCAAGTTCTTGACTTTTACGGCGCGCTGTATCTGTTTATCTGCGACAGCTTGCTAGTGGAGGGACAACTGAATCTAATCGAGACAGACGCAATTCTCTCACACCTGCTATCAAGCTTCAAAAGCTTTGATAATGCGCCGATTCTTACAATATGCCGCAAAATGGGCGTGACGTTCAGCGTACTGACAAGCGCAAAATCTAAACTTGAGCCAGACAAAAGCACGAAAATAATTGTGAGCATAAACACGGCAACGCCGTGGGAAGGCTTAAAAACGAAATGGGGGCAACAATCATGAATACGTTGAGGTTAAGCGGAGTTACAAGCACTGGTGGCGGAGTCTACGAAAACGTTAAAATTGAGGGCGTAGCCAACAT
>JAVBKH010000006.1:0-7390 GCA_031554155.1 Oscillospiraceae bacterium | reverse complement strand
TACAATTTTGAAGCCCTGTTCGGCGTAGCCTTTTGCTATTTCTATTATGTTTGGCTTGTCGCTGTCGTCAACGCTGATAAACACGCAGCCAGAAAGGGGCAGCGGCATTTTTGCGGCT
Source organism: Oscillospiraceae bacterium (assembly GCA_031554155.1). Taxonomy (GTDB): domain Bacteria; phylum Bacillota; class Clostridia; order Oscillospirales; family Ruminococcaceae; genus WRAV01. Next base: position 7,272 of record JAVBKH010000006.1, on the reverse strand, counting down.
TCTTCCGCTTTGAAAAATGCTTCCCCAAAGGTTTCTCCAAGTCCCAAAGCTTCGCCAGTGGAAAGCATTTCTGGCCCTAGCAGCGGGTCAACTTCTGGGAACATATTGAACGGGAAAACAGCTTCTTTAACGCCGTAATGCTTGAATTTTTTCTGCTTTAGTTGGCTAAAATCAAACTCCTTGTCCATGGTCTTGTACATTATTATGCGAGTCGCAATCTTGGCCATTTGGATTGCACAAACCTTGGACACAAGCGGAACAGTCCGCGACGCGCGTGGGTTTGCCTCAAGAATGTAGACGGTATCGTCAGCGATAACATACTGAATGTTCAGTAGCCCGTATACACCCATCTCCACAGCAATTCTGCGAGTGTAATCGTAAATCGTTGCAAGATGTTTCTCCGAGATTCCCATTGACGGGATAACACACGCGGAGTCACCAGAATGTATGCCAGCAGGCTCGATGTGTTCGATAACGGTCGGTACAAAGGCATTTTTGCCGTCGCTGATAGCGTCTGCTTCAAGCTCAAGAGAATTTTGCAGGAACTTATCAATCAGAATGGGATTTAACTTTGATATGCCTATTGCGTTTTTCATGTACTCTAAAAGCGCATTGTCATCGCAAATTATTCGCATACCTGCGCCGCCTAGCACATACGATGGCCTTGCGATAATGGGGTAGCCTATTTTTTTTGCTGCGCTTACCGCTTCGTCGGCATCTGCTGCCATTTCGGATTGAGGCATGGGAATTTCTAGCTTTTGCATCATCTCGCGGAACAGGTCGCGGTCTTCCGCCATTGCAATGGTTTGCGGTGATGTTCCCAGAATCTTTGCTCCAAGTTTTTCGAGCTTGCTCGCAAGGTTCAGCGGTGTTTGTCCGCCAAATTGCGCTATAATGCCGATTGGCTTTTCAAACTCGTAGATTGACATTACTTCTTCCACTGTCAGCGGCTCAAAATAAAGCTTGTCAGAGGTGTCGTAATCTGTGGAGACTGTTTCGGGGTTGCAGTTGACGATGATGGTCTCATAGCCCATTTCGCGCAGCGTCAAGGCCGCATGAACACAGCAATAATCAAATTCAATGCCCTGTCCTATTCTGTTTGGCCCACCGCCTAGAATCATCACCTTTTGTTTTTCGCTTAGTGTGGGCGATTTGCCCTTGTGGCTATAGGTGGAGTAATAATATGCAGCGTCGTTAACGCCACTTACTGGAATGGCCTCCCAATTCTCGACAACGTCGATTTTCTTGCGCATGTTGGAGATATCCTGCTCGTCGCAGTTTAGCAGCTCGCTTAAATATTTATCGGAGAATCCGTCCTTCTTTGCACCTTTCAGAATATCGTTAGGCAGGGTATCTAGTGTAAATGTGCGTATCTTTTCCTCGGCATCAACAAGCTCTTTCATTTGCTCGATAAAATACCGCTTGACGAATGTAAGCTCCGCTAATTTTTCGATTGAAGCACCCTTGCGCAAAGCCTCATACATGATAAAATGCCTTTCGCTTGTGGCAAAACTTAGCATATCGAGCAGCTCATCAAGAGATTTTGAATTGAAGTCCTTGGCAAATCCAAGACCAAAGCGGCCGATTTCCAACGAGCGAATGGCTTTTTGGAAAGCCTCCTTGTAGTTTTTGCCGATGCTCATGACCTCGCCAACGGCTTTCATTTGTGTGCCGAGCTTATCCTCCGAGCCTTTGTATTTTTCGAATGCCCAACGGGCAAATTTTATGACAACATAGTCGCCAGATGGCTTGTATTTATCCAGCGTGCCGTCTTTCCAGTACGGTATTTCGTCGAGGGTAAGGCCCGCCGCAAGCATAGACGAAACCAGAGCAATGGGCAGACCCGTCGCCTTAGACGCAAGCGCTGACGAGCGCGAGGCGCGTGGGTTTATTTCTATGACAACGATGCGCCCCGTTTTTGGCTCATGGGCAAACTGCACGTTTGTGCCGCCGATTACGCCGATAGACTCAACGATTTTATATGCTTGAGCTTGCAGCTTGTCTTGTACTTGTTGGGATATTGTCAGCATTGGGGCAGAGCAAAAGCTATCGCCAGTATGTACTCCAAGTGGGTCGATATTCTCGATAAAGCAGACGGTTATCATCTGGCCTTTGCTGTCGCGGACAATTTCAAGCTCAAGTTCTTCCCACCCGAGAATGCATTCCTCGATGAGGATTTGCCCCACCATACTAGCCGCAATGCCCCGTAGTGCCACAGTTTCAAGCTCGTCTTCGTTTTTCACAATGCCGCCGCCTGCGCCGCCCATGGTATAGGCAGGGCGTATAACTACGGGATATCCAAGCTCCTGCGCGATTTTTTTAGCCTCGTCAACTGTGTAAGCAGGTGCGCTTCGCGCCATGTCGATTCCGATTTCGTCCATTTGCTTTTTGAATGCAATTCTGTCCTCGCCACGCTCAATTGCGTCCAAATCAACGCCTATTACCTTGACTGAATATTTATCCAAAACTCCTGCCGCAGCAAGCTCCGAACAAAGGTTTAGCCCAGACTGTCCACCGAGATTTGGCAAAATTGCATCGGGGCGTTCTTTTTCAATAATTTTAGTCAGCCTTTTTACGTTTAGCGGCTCAATATATGTTATATCAGCGGTGTCGGGGTCGGTCATAATCGTGGCAGGGTTTGAGTTAACTAGTACAATCTTGTACCCAAGTTTGGTCAAAGCCTTGCACGCTTGCGTGCCCGAATAGTCAAACTCACATGCTTGCCCGATTATTATTGGGCCTGAACCTATAATCAGGATTTTGTTTACGTCTGTTCTTTTTGGCATAAAGCGACCTCCATCTCGTGTATCTTGTGTATAATCATACATTCTGCCTATTTAAAATAATGTACCCCGCCCTCAAAAAGCTTTTGAAATTTATCGCCAGATACATTTTTATATAGTCCGTTTCCGCTTCGCTCGGTGTGGCCCATCTTGCCAAGAACACGCCCGTCTAACGAAGATATTGCTTCAATCGCCCAAGCCGAGCCGTTCGGATTAAACGGAATTTCCATTGTTGGCTTTCCGTCGAGATTTACGTATTGTGCGGCAATTTGTCCGTTTTCGAGCAGCTTTGCAAGCGTCTCGTTATCTGCAACAAATCTGCCCTCACCGTGAGAAACCGCGATTGTGTGGATGTCCCCCACATTGCAAAGGCTTAGCCACGGCGATTTCGCCGAGGAGACACGGGTTTGTACAAGCATACTTTGATGCCGCCCGATTGTGTTAAAGGTAAGCGTGGGGCAACTTTCGTCAATATCGCGAATCTCGCCGAATGGCACAAGTCCAAGCTTAATCAAAGCTTGAAAGCCGTTGCATATTCCAAGAATCAAACCGTCACGCTTGTTCAAAAGCTCATGCACAGCCTGTGTAATTCGTGGAGTCCTAAAAAAGCTGACAATGGATTTTGCGGAGCCATCGGGTTCATCTCCGCCAGAAAATCCACCAGGCAGCACAATCATTTGGCTTTCGCTGATTGCCTTTTCCATCTGGATTATGCTTTCCGTAATTGCAGTAGGGCTAAGATTATTCACCACAAGAATTTGCGGCTTTGCTCCCGCTCTCGTTAGCGCGCGTGCTGTGTCGTACTCGCAGTTTGTCCCAGGGAAAACTGGAATAAGCGCACGAGGGCACGCCACCGCAAAACGCGGAGTTGCAATTTTATTTTCGTTATAATCTGCACATGCAATTTGTGAATCTGTGGCAGCATCTGTATTTGTTGGGAATATAGCCTCAAGTTTGCCTGTGTACGATTTGTACAAGTCAGCAAGCTCAATTTCCTCACCGTTAGCAGAAAAACTGTAGTTTTCGGTGGTTGTGCCAAGGGGTGTACCCGCCGAAGCATCGCAGCTTAGCTCAACTATAAAACTATTGTAGTGCCAACCAAAAAGCTTGTCTAATGGGAAATCATCGTCGAGCTTGAAGCCAATGCGATTACCGAAGGACATTTTGCACAAGCCCTCCGCTATGCCGCCATAGCCTACCGACCACACCGACAACGCTTTTTTCTGGGATATTAGCGCTTCAACCTCGTCTAAAACCGCAAGAATTGATTCAGCATCTTGACTTTTTGCCGAGAGCAAAACTACTCGCGATGATGTGCGCTTAAATTCTGGTGAAATCACGTTGTCAACGTTGCCAACGCCCACAGCAAAGCTTACAAGCGTGGGGGGAACATCAAGCTCCTCAAAGCTGCCAGACATGCTGTCCTTGCCACCAATTGCTGCAATTTTCAAATCAAGTTGGGCGTCAAGCGCGCCTAACAGGGCAGCAAATGGCTTGCCCCACCTCGCAGGTTCATCGCGAAGCCGCTCAAAATATTCCTGCAAGCTAAGCCACGCTTTTTTGCGGGAAAATCCCGCAGCAACAAGCTTGCAAACACTTTCCAAAACAGCTTGATATGCGCCGTCATAGGGGCTTTGCTCTGCTAAATAAGGATTATAACCATACGCCATGCCAACGCAAGTCGTCGTTTCAAAATCCACTGGTAGCTTCATTGCAAGGCAATTTGATGGCGTTGCTTGATAAACTCCGCCAAAGGGCATCAACACTGTGCCTGCGCCGATAGTGCCATCAAAGCGTTCTTGCAAGCCTTTTTTGCCGCAAACGTTAAGGTCTGCGAGCAAAGCTTCTAGCCTGTTTTTCAAGTTTTTATGCTCTAAATAAGTACATTTTCCTTGGATTGTAGCGGCATCTGGAACATAAACTGACGAAACTCGTTCTGCGCCGTTGGTATTTAAAAATTCTCGGGATATATCCACAACTGTTTTGCCGCGCCATTTCATGACGAGACGCTCGGCCTCCGTCACTTTTGCGACGACTGTTGCTTCCAGATTTTCCGCTCTTGCCTTTTCAAGGAAAATATCCAAGTCAGAGGGGGAGAGAACTACCGCCATGCGCTCTTGGCTTTCGCTTATGGCAAGCTCTGTCCCGTCAAGGCCGCTGTATTTTTTTGGTATTGCATCAAGGTCAATGACAAGGCCGTCAGCCAATTCACCAATAGCGACGGATACGCCGCCTGCGCCAAAATCATTGCATCTTTTAATTAATCGAGTGGTCGCGGGTGAGCGAAAAAGCCGTTGCAGCTTGCGCTCAATTGGCGCATTGCCCTTTTGCACCTCTGCGCCGCAGCTTGTTAGGCTTTCAACGCCGTGGGATTTTGACGAACCAGTCGCGCCGCCGATACCATCGCGCCCTGTTCGTCCTCCAAGCAAGACTATAACATCGCCCGCTACAGGTTTTTCTCGCCTGACATTTTGGAGGGGGGCTGCACCGATAACCGCACCAATTTCCATGCGCTTTGCCACGTAACCAGGGTGATAAATCTCGTCAACAAGGCTGTTAGCAAGCCCAATTTGGTTGCCGTAGGAGCTAAAACCGTGGGCTGCGGTCGTAACAAGCTTGCACTGTGGCAGCTTGCCGCGAATTGTATCGGAAACAGGGACGGTGGGGTCTCCTGCGCCAGTTACTCTCATTGCCCCAAAAACGTAGCTGCGGCCAGAAAGTGGGTCGCGTATTGCACCGCCCACGCAGGTTGCCGCGCCGCCGAATGGCTCAATTTCAGTGGGGTGATTGTGTGTCTCGTTCTTGAACATCAACAGCCAGTCTTCTTGCGCGCCGTTGTTGTCGGCTTTTATTTTCACAGAGCAAGCGTTAATTTCCTCCGATTCGTCAAGGTCGTTTAACTCTCCCATGCTTTTTAGCGCTTTTGCGCCAATGGTAGCAATATCCATCAAGGTTATGGCCTTGTTGTCGCGTCCAAGCTCTTTGCGCAGCATATTGTAGCGTTCAAATGCGCTTGCTATTTTTTTGTTGTCAATCTGAACGTCTTCAATTATCGTGCCAAAGGTTGTGTGGCGGCAATGGTCCGACCAATATGTATCAAGCACACGTATTTCTGTAATTGTTGGGTCGCGATTTTCCTCTTTGTAATAGGCTTGGCACAGCAGCGCGTCGTTAAAATCCATTGCGAGGCCAAGGTCATTTAAAAAAACTTGGAGCTGCTCCCTGTCAAAGCTTATAAAGCCGCTGACGGTCTTTACATCTTCGGGAGAAATTTCTGGCTCTGCTAGAGTTTCAAGCTCGTCAAGCTGCGCCAAACGCGCTTCTACAGGGTTTATTATATAGCCTTTGATTTTTTCAAGCTCAAGCTCGCTAGGCTTTCCCGCAAGTAAATACACGCGGGACGTGCGCACTAACGGCCGCTCACCTTGGCTGATTAGCTGTATACATTCCGCGCAGGAATCGGCGCGTTGGTCAAATTGGCCTGGCAAATACTCGGCGGCAAAGGTGATATCCGCTTTTGGCAGGCTGCTGTAGGTTACATCAAGCTGTGGCTCGGAAAATACGACAGCCTTGCACTGGTCAAACAGTTCCGCGTCGATTCCCTCAACGTCGTATAAGTTCAGCAGCCTCAACGCTGTCACGCTTTTTATCCCAAGCAAATTTTGTATTTCGCTTAGCAGATGTGTGGCTTCAATATTGTACGGCGGTTTTTTCTCAACATATATGCGCCTAACGCTCATTTTTCAACCTCCAACGCCTTTTTTCCAATGTCATGGCGATAATGTATCCCCTTAAAAGAAACCTTGTCTACGGCATTATAGGCAAGTTTTATAGCCTCATTTAAATCTGCGGCAGTAGCGGTCACGCCAAGTACTCGGCCGCCTGCGGTGACGATTTCGCCTGCGGTGTTTTCTGAAACACCCGCGTAAAAGTGGTTTATAGTTGCGCTGTCGTCGGGCGCGGTGATAGGGTAGCCGACCTCAAACTTGACGGGATACCCACCAGACGCCAAAACCACGCAGCAAGAGCTGCCGCTTGAAAATTCCACGGGGACTTGGGCAAGGCTTCCGTTAGTTGTCGCGAGCATAATACTGAACAAATCGCTTTTTAGCAATGGCAGAACCGCTTGAGCTTCGGGGTCACCAAAGCGGCAGTTATATTCTATTACTTTTGGGCCGTTGGGGGTTAACATCAAGCCAAAATATAAGCAGCCAGTAAATGCCGCGCCCTCAAGCTGCATTGCCTTAATCGTCGGCATAAAAATAGTGTCCATGCAAGTCTGGGCGATTTCCTTGGTGTAATACGGATTTGGGGCAATTGCGCCCATTCCGCCTGTGTTTAGCCCCTCGTCGCCATCGAAAACACGCTTGTGGTCCATGGAGCTTACCATCGGTACAAGGGTTTCGCCGTCTGTGAACGCAAGCACGCTGACCTCTGGCCCTGTCAAAAATTCTTCAATTATAATTCGGCTTCCGCTTTCGCCAAATTG
>JAVBKH010000013.1:0-3341 GCA_031554155.1 Oscillospiraceae bacterium | reverse complement strand
ATAGCGCGAGCTATAAATCAAGTTTTGTTAAAGGATAGCGCATAAAACAAACCATGAAGCCGCTGTGACTTCATGGTTTGTTTTTGGTGTACTATAACATAATTCACCTAAGGTGGGGATTAATTACGCGCGGCATTTATTAGATATTCGCCTGCGCCAAGTTCAATGCAGATTATGCCATTTGCGGTTGAAGTTATTATAAAATCAGAGTCATTTGCAATTGCGCTACCGCTTTCAGTAATGCTGCCGATGTTGTCACAGGGCAGGTACGCGATAGCTTTTGTGTTTGCAGGCACAGTGAATACAAATTCTATGGTTTTTTCATCGCATTTCCAGCTTGAGCTAATCTTGCCGTAGACGGATTCAAACGAGCAGTTAACCCATGTGAGCTTTGATGTGATATGCGGCGTGAAAACAATCTTTTTATAACCTGCAAAATCTTCATGGGTGTTAATTCCAGCAACTACCTTGTAAAGCCATTCTCCAATTGAGCCATAGGCATAGTGATTGAAGGAGTTCATGTTGGGACTCCAGAAGCTGCCGTCCTCCTTGATTCCGTCCCAATGCTCCCAGATGGTGGTCGCGCCCTTTTTTATCTGATACAACCAAGACGGTAAATCCTCTTGGAACAACAAATCGAAAGCAATGTCCGCATGACCGTTTTGGCTCAATACGTGGCATATGTACGGTGTACCCACAAAGCCTGTCGTTAGATGGTTGCCATTCTTTTTAAGGTGTGAAACAAGGTCAGACACTGCGTTTTTGCGCTCATCGCCGTCAATGAGGTCAAATATTAAAGGCAGAATGTATGTGGTTTGCGTGTCTGTGGTAAAATGTCCGTCCTTGATAAATTCTTTTCTGAACGCCAAGACTATCTGCTCGTACAGGTCAGCATATTTTTTTGCGTTATCAAGCCTGCCTAGAATTCTGCAAGTTTTTTCCAGTAGTTTTGTGGAGTAAGCGAAATGTGCTGTTGCAACAAAGTCGGTGGGCGTTGCGCCAAGGTAGCTGCCCTCGAATGCGTCAAGTGCCAACCAATCGCCAAGTTGAGGGCCTGTGCGCCAGATATGGCTGTCGCCGCTTTCCCTGTTCATAAACTCAACCCATTTGACCATGCTTGCTTCGCTTTCCTCCAAAACGCGCACATCGCCAAAGGTTTGATAAATAATCCAAGGCACAATCGTGCAGGCATCTCCCCAAGATGCGGACGAATGTTCTACGCCCCATTTCTCCAAAAATTCCCAGTCTCTTGGCAAAACGTCTGGTACAACGAAAGGCACTGCGCCATTTTTGTATTGTGCAGCGCGCAGGTCCTTTAGCCATTTGGTGATAAAACGTGCGGTGTTCATATTGAAGCTTGCAGTTTGCATAAAAACTTGAGCGTCTGCTGTCCAACCAAGACGTTCGTCGCGTTGGGGGCAGTCTGTGGGAATATCAACAAAATTGCCTTTTTGCCCCCAGACAATGTTTTGCTGCAAACGGTTAATTAGTGGGTCAGAGCATGTGAAATCGCCTGTTTTTTCCATATCACTGTAAACGACTATACCTATAAAGCAGTCAAGTGTAATCGGCTCTGGGTATGCGATTATCTTCACATATCGAAAACCTTGATATGTGAAATGCGGTTCGAATGTTTCTTCATCGCCGCCTTTTAATGTGTAAACAATCTCTTGCTTGGCAGTGCGGATATTGTCTGGATAAAAATTCCCATCAGCGTCAAGAACTTCGCAGTGCTTTAGTATAACTTGTTGGCCTGCTTCGCCCTTAACCTTAAACCGCATGAATCCGACCATGTTTTGCCCCATATCAATGACGTCCCCGCCTTTTGGCGTGCGTATCAAGGCAATTGGGGCAACCTCGCCCAATCGGCGAACTGGAACACCGATTGCTGCGGTTAGAATGTCCTTATTGTGCTCGGTTACGTTGACATGCGACCATTTCCAACAAGATTCATCTTCCAGCCTAGCGTCATAGATTTCGCCGTCGTACAAATCGGAGCAGATAATTGGACCTGTAGACGCTTTGAAGGTTTCGTCTGTGGCGATAATTTGCCTTGAGCCGTCATCAAAATAAATATGCAGCTCAAGTAACAGCGCGTTTTCGTCTCCAAAAAGATTTCGCCTTCTGTCGAAGGTAAATCCTTGATTGTACCAACCCTCGTTCAAAAGCACGTCTAAGCGATTTTCGCCTTGCTTGAGCAAATTTAGCACATCTACAGTCTGGTATTGAATCCAATCGTTGTATGAAGTCCAGCCAGGGTTTAGCAGCGTGTCGTCAACGGGCTTTCCGTTTAACGACGGAGCATAAACTCCAAGCGCGGTAGCGTACAAACGTGCTTTAACTATCGGCTTTTCTATGCTAAATGTTTTTCTCATTTGCAGGCATGGCAGTTTTTCTGGCGGGATTTTAAGGTAGTCTGCGGTAATCCACTTGGAATTATTAAAATTGCTTTTGCCTAAGAAGCCTGTCTCAAAGGTAAGTTTTTCACTGGCTGATTGCTCGTTATCCCAAATAGTGACTTTGCAAAAGTATTCGGTCAGCGGTTCAAGTTCCGCTCCGCAATATGAATGGTTAATGGATTGTTCGGATTCGCACTTGCCAGTGTCCCAGATTGGCGCGGAAAAATTCGAGTTCGTATCGACTAATATTTGATAATGGCTTTGCATTGCGCCGCGCTTATCTGACTTTATTTTCCAGCTAAACCGCGGAGCGGCACAGTCAATACCAATTGGGTTTTTTAAGTATTCACAGCGAAAATCGTAAATAGTAAGCATGTTAACCCTACCTGTTCTTAGTTATATCGTCCAAAATCGTGGGCCGCTTGATACATTGCAACCGCGTTTTGTGTTGGAGTATTGTCCTGTATGCAGTGCGTGGGGGCAAAATGATATCCGCCGTTTGGCATCATAATCTCAAGGGTTTCCCTGCAAATATTGGTGGTTTCCTCGGGAGTTCCGTATGCTAGCGCACCTGCCGTGGAGATACAGCCGTGGAAAGAAAGCTTGCCACCAAAGGTGGATTTCAGATATTTCGGGCTCATGTTTGTGGCTTCAGGCTGCAAAGTATCAACCGCGCTCACGCCTGCGGCGATAAAATCATTATAGACCCATGACGACGCTCCACATGTATGCACCATAATGGGAATATTGTACGAGTGGGCTAAATCAAAGTACCGTTTGTGAAAAGGAAAAATAACGCTACGGTATGTTTCAAGACTAATCATTTGCGTGTGCTGCGTGCCCAAATCCTCACCCATCCAGAGGAAATTTATTTCGCCCTTGTGCTTGTCAAGAATTCTGTCGAGTACGGCAATTTCCATATCACAACGTCGCTTGATGTAT
>JAVBKH010000131.1:0-3901 GCA_031554155.1 Oscillospiraceae bacterium | reverse complement strand
GCCTTGCTGTAAAGTCGCCTTGTGCAACTCTGCGCGCAGTCTCCCCCACTTGGCCCACAGGGTTAACAATAGAGCTTATGAAATACGAGCTTGAAAAAAGCACGAACGCGAGAATGAAAAGCCCCAACAAAATCATGCCTGTTATAAGCAGCCTTATCTGTCGGTCAACGTCGACCAAGCCAACGATAAATCGAACTGCTGAAAGCGATTCTTGCCCAGAGACTGGGGAAAGTACACTCACTGCCATGACTCGTTGGCCATTCATTTCGCCCGTATATCGGCCGACAGATTGTGTCTGCACAGCTTCAAGATAATCGGGGATATTGGTTTTGTCTTGGGGTAAAGGCTCAAACCCGCTCGATGTCAAATCGACCTCGCCGTGGGTGGTTATGGTCATCAATTCCATTTTGTCGCGGGCGGGGAACGTGGAGACATATGCGCGAACTAGTGCGGGAAAATCGGTAACGTTGGGGTCGTCGGCATACTGCTTGAAGATGGAATTCACCGAGTCTGCCCGTGTTATCAAAGTTTGCCGCACAGAATTATAATAATAGCTTGAAATTCCGATTGCAAAGGCAATCTCAAGCGCAACGATAATAAATACAATTACTCCGAAGCTGTTGAACAGCCAACGGCGCGTTATTTTTTTGACTGCCAACAAATCACCCCGTCTTTGCCTTTAGTCATTAGTCCGCCCACTTATACCCAAAGCCCCAAATGGTGAGGATATGCCGTGGGCTTGAGGCATCGTCTTCAATTTTCATGCGCAGGCGGCGAATGTTTACGTCCACGATTTTAGCGTCGCCAAAGTAGTTTTCGCCCCAAACTTGTTTCAAAATTTCAGTGCGCTCCATTGCTACATTTGGGTTGCGCATAAAAAATTCCATGATTTGAAACTCGACTTGGGTTAATTCAACAGCCTTTCCGCTTTTTGTTAGTGAACGGCTTTTTAGGTTCAGCACAAAATCGCCAGAGTTTATCTTGGACGACGGCTCGTCTGTTGCTCTTGCCATTGAAACACGGCGATAAATTGCGTCAACGCGGGCAATCAGCTCGGTTGGGCTAAAGGGCTTTGTAACGTAGTCGTCAGCCCCAAGCATTAGGCCGCTAACCTTATCCATTTCCTGTGTTTTGGCTGAAAGCATAATTATTCCGATTGAATCACTACGATTGCGAATTTGCTTGCAGACTTCAAAGCCGTCGATGCCTGGCATCATAACGTCGAGCAAGGCGATGTCGAAATCGCCGCTGTTTTCCTCGAAAATTTGCAATGCCTTTTCGCCGTTTGGCGCGTCTGTTACGTCGTAGCCTGCACGCCTTAGATTGATTACCACAAAATCGCGAATGACGTCTTCATCCTCGGCAACTAGAATTCGCTTCATATAACCATTCCTTTCTACGGCAACAATTTGAACATTGAAAGAACTTCCTGCTTGGTAACTGCAAGTGGCTCGCCCACAAGCTTGGGAATATAGGCGGAATATGTGGTCGTGGCTTTTGTTTCAAGGGTTTCATATTCGCCAAAAATGTCAAGGTCTCCTGCTTCGGTGGAAACTCGGATTCTAAGCAGTTCTTCCGCAGGTTCGCCTGTTGTCTCATTCCATTTACGAAAATGCCATTCCGATGTCTCCTTGTCAATTTCCACAGTAACAGTGTCAAGCCAACGTTCGGGAAAATGAACAAGGTAGCCTGCATCGTTGTTGATAACGGCGGAGTCGGTGATGTCAAAACCGTCGGGCGAAAGCCGCATCAAGTGGACAAGATTTGGCGTGATTGTGTCGGTGGCTTCTAGCGGGCCTGGAAGTGTGGCAAGGTTAGGCACTTCTACGATGCCGTCGCGGTCAATATCCATGCAGGGCACACGGCCATCGCGAAAAGTAAACTCGTAGTTTGCTCGTGCAGGGTTTTCTGGAGCATCTCGCGACACTGGCTCGCCCCCTGCGAGAACAGTAAGCTCATTTGCGGTTACGCGAATAATCTCGGTAGCCGAAAGCGTTGTGCTGCCAAAAAGCAGCTCGTCGATGTAAAGTGCGCGGCTGCCGTCCCACAGCTTGCCTGTTAAAAGCGAAAACGTTGAGCCAACGTCTGACGCTAAGTCAATGCTGCTGGTGGTCTCAATCCGCTCGTCGTTTCCGCGCAAAAGGCTGACGGCAAAGCGGTCGCGGGCGGTGTCCTGCCCGACTGTTACAACCTCGAAAATGCCGTTGCTGTCAAAATCGTCAATACTGTAGCTTAGATATTCCGAAACAGCTTCCTCGCGGAATTTGTGGTCTTTCATTGAATATATGCTTAAAGCAGATGGTTTGTTAATTGTTGCCCCACTCCAGCCGATTATTACGCAGGTGGCTTGTGGCGAAAGCATTTTTTTAAATTGAACAAATTCAATTTCTGTTCCTTGGGTAGGCGAGGTAATATCGGATATTGACGACCATTTGCTTCGCTCGTTTTGCACCAATATTTTCGCGCGCACAGAGCCAGCATTCTCGTTTGAATACGCGTAAAAAACGATGGCCTCGTCGCGGCCGTCGCCGTCCACATCATAAAAAATGAATGGCGAGCGGTTTTCGCCGCCTTGTGGAGGCTTGTACACTATTCCCCGCATTGAGAGCGTGGACTCAAAAGCGTCGGTAACGTCTGTCTGCTGCTTGTTAAGCTTTGGCGCTACAAGCAGGGATTCTGTTCCCGAAAGGCTCACCGTATTGCAGGAACACAAGAGCAGCAGCGTGGTCGCCGCCGCAATTATTTTAGTGAGCACAGAGCGTCTCCTTTCAAAGACATATTTACCCATTCATATAGTACTTTAAAACCGCCAAAAAGTCAATTAACAGTCTGTGACTTGTCTATAAGCAAATAAAAAAAGACTTGCCCTAGGCAAATCTTTTTTTTGTGAGAACAGGATAAAGAACTTCATCGGGCGAATTTTTGAGCTGTTGCTCGATTAAATTGCGATAGTATGGCGACGCAAGCTGCAAAGACTTTTTAAGCGAAGCAAGCAGCTTTTTCTCTTGCGGTTGTCCACGTTGCAAAAAATAGAGCATATATGCTGCAATGGGGTCATTAGGCTCTTCATGCAGGATTTTTTTTGCAAGACCAATTAACTCTGCGTGGTCGGCTTGCTCTGGGTGGGTCAGCTGCGCCCAAATATACATGAGCCGCGTTTCGTTGCTTGCAGTGTCGGGATTATCCCGTATTTCTTGCCGCAAAAAATTATAAGCGGCGTCGGGGGTTGGCACTGCGCATAAGCCTTGATAAAGCATGTGCGCAATGTTTGCAACGTAGCATCGGCAGCCGCCTGTTTCCCGCGCGTTGCTTGCTTTGACGTAGTATTCTACGGCTTTGTCGTCGCTTTGTTCTGTGCCAAGGCCAAGCTCGCTTGCTTGAGCGAGGAAGGCATATGCACATGACAAGCCCATCTTAGCCTCGCCAGTCTCCACAATTGTAGTTACTCGATTCACTGCGGCTTCGGGATTTATTGGCCAACCATAAAGCCCGAAAAAATCAAAGTCACACAAAAACATTGCGCTGTGTAGCTTGTCAGTCTCATTTTCAACAGCCTTGAGCAAAAGCGCGTGGGCCTCAGCTGCGTGGCTTCTCGGGTCTTTCGTGTGCATTAATGCGCGAGCAAGCCAAACCGAGATGTTCTCCTCGCCTGCTGCAATTGCGCGTCGAAAAGCGTCGGCGGCATTTTCGTAGTCGCATTTGTCCTCAAAATAAAGTCTGCCAAGGGCGTAAAGCGCGTAGGACGAGCCGCGCTCGGCAGCCTCGTTGTATAGCGAGATTGCAGATGAAAGGCTTTTTTTAATCCCGCGACCAACCCTTGCTCTTGCCGCAAGGTGCGTGGCTGCATGGGCAAGGCCTTGGTCGTAGGCTTTTTTAAAATATTTGCCTGCCAATTTAGTGT
>JAVBKH010000202.1:0-6364 GCA_031554155.1 Oscillospiraceae bacterium | reverse complement strand
GCTACGAAGGTTTAAAGTCGCTTTACGACGATACCTTGACCTTGATGGAAATGGCCGAGGAAATGAACGACGAAAGCGTGTTGAGTGAAGTCACGGAGAACGTTTCGCAGGTGAAAAGCAGCGTGGAGTCGTTAAATCTTGCCAAGTTGTTGACAGGAGAATACGAAAACAGCAACGCTATTTTTACGTTTCATTCAGGTGCAGGCGGCACAGAAGCGCAGGACTGGGTGCAGATGCTTTACCGCATGTACACGCGTTGGGCGGAGCGTCATCGCTACAAGCACAAAGTTCTCGACTACCTTGCAGGTGACGAAGCTGGAATAAAATCTGCTTCAATTTTGATTGAGGGCACGAACGTTTACGGCTATTTGCGCTCGGAGGCGGGCGTACATCGTCTTGTGCGAGTGTCGCCGTTCGATTCGTCTGGTAGACGCCACACGTCCTTTGCTTCCCTCGAAGTTATGCCCGAAATTGACGAAGACACAAGCATCGTGATTAACGACGTTGATTTGCGCGTGGATACCTACCGCTCTGGCGGCGCAGGTGGTCAGCACGTTAACAAAACAGATTCCGCTGTTCGCATAACGCACTTGCCAACAGGCCTTGTCGCAGCGTGCCAAAATGAGCGCAGTCAGCATCAAAACAGGGAAGTTGCCATGAAAATGCTGCGTTCCAAGCTTGCTGAAATCAAGCAACGCGAACATCTTGAAAAAATTGAGGACATAAAGGGCGAGCAAAAGGAAATTGGTTGGGGCTCACAAATTCGCTCGTACGTGTTTATGCCTTACACGATGGCTAAAGACCACCGCACGAATTTTGAGGTTGGCAACATCAACGCCGTTATGGACGGCGAGCTTGACGGCTTTATCAACGCTTATTTGACCGACGCAAGCCTTGGCAAGCTTTAAGCCAAACCAAAAATCGCGGAGACGACTGGCCTCCGCGATGATTTTTCAATGTCTTGGCTCTAGTTTAATTTGATGCAGCGCTTCCATAACTTTTACGGTCAAATCGGCTTGTTTGCCTGCTTTTTGCTCGGACACTTGTGCCAGTAGCTGCCCTCTGACAGTCGTCACAAAATGCGTATAACCTTGATTATAGACAAGAGCGCAAGCGTCAAGGAAACATTTCTCGCATTGGCAAACGTCGTTTTGCCCCATAACCAGCCTAACATGCTGTTTTACAAGTTCGTCGTAAGCGTTTACAAGAATATATTCGCTGCTATTATTTGTTGACAATTTTGTTACCCCCTAAGAATATCCAACTGAATATTTATTGCATCTGCCCACATTCTACCATCATTTACTTTATTTATCAATACCTATTGCAATTGGCATAACATCGGTATATAATGTAAATAGAATAGTGCATAGGTATATCCTCATGCAATCAAGGAGGCATAAGTTATGTCAATAGCTAATTCTACAGTCGTAACCAATTACACGTATACGTACCAA
Source organism: Oscillospiraceae bacterium (assembly GCA_031554155.1). GTDB lineage: Bacteria > Bacillota > Clostridia > Oscillospirales > Ruminococcaceae > WRAV01. The sequence goes on along the minus strand of JAVBKH010000202.1, from coordinate 4,907 downwards.
AAGAAGCTTCAACCCAAGCTCGATAGCAACGACGACGCGGTGTGGAGCAAAGATGAACTGCAAAAATATGCCGATGAGTACAATAAGGCGACAGGCACGAAGCTTGACGTCGACAATCTCATGACTAAATATGCAAATGCTGACGGCGTAATCGACTACAAATCGCAGCAAAATATGAAAAGCGACGATGCACTTGGATTAAACAAGCTCCAAGAGTTGGTAACTGCCGCACAAACCCCAACCCCAAGCACCTCGGGCACAACAGGCTCAACTGGTTCTACAAGCACATCTAAGGCGATGACACAAGACAAGAAGTTTGCGATTTACGACGCTGTGAACGCATTTTCATATGAATACGGCGGCAAACTCCAGCCATTGCTTGACAAGAATAGCGACGGCATGTGGAACAAAGATGAGCTTACAAGCTACGCAGCAGCGCTTAACAAGGCAACAGGCACCAAACTTGATGTCGATGCGCTTATCACGAAGTACGGCAACGCTGACGGCAACATCGACCCCAAAAACCAAACTGCAATGAAAGATTCCGACGCTCTAAAATTGTCTGCGCTCAAGAGCGCTTACGAAAGTGCACGCACAACTCCCGCGGTGTCACTTACTAATAAGGAGCCTACTTCTTCCTACAAATCACAGGCTTCAGGACAGAAAGATTTTTCTGTTCAAGATTTGCTAGGTTCAATGTCGTCGAGTGGTAAAATGAGCTTTTCTACAGGTATTAACCGCCTAGACAACCAATCAGCACTGCTTAACTCTTTCAATATGTCGTCCAGTTCAAGTATGTCGAGCTTGCTTAGCAGCGCGAATTCGCTGAACATGTACAAAGCAGCATCGGGCGGCAATTCTCAAGCAGTTTATGCGGCTATGTCTGGCTCTCTCATGAATTTTGCTCTATAATGTTGACATCTCTTGATTTTTCTGCTATAATCTGAAAAATGGTTACAATAAAGTAGGACTATCCGTTCTCACCAAGCGACTTGCGTTGTTTTGGTCAATACGATTTCATACCTTGTATGGTCATGTCTTTGTATATTTGCGCGGATGCTTAACGGTATCCGCGTTATATTTTTATTTGCAATACGAAATATTTTAAAGGGGGCTTTATTATCAGCAACAAGGAACTGCTTATCAATGAGGAGATTAAGGACAAGGAAGTACGTCTCGTAGGCGAGGAAGCCGAGCAGCTCGGCATTTTCCCAATTGCAGATGCTTTGCGAATCGCTGGAGAAAAAAATCTTGACCTTGTAAAAATTGCTCCGCAGGCTGTGCCGCCCGTTTGCCGAATCATGGACTACGGCAAGCATAGGTTTGAACAAGCAAAGCGAGAGAAAGAGGCCAGAAAAAACCAAAAGGTCATTGAGACCAAGGAAATTCGCCTCTCCCTCAATATTGATACGCACGATTTTGATACCAAGCTTAAAAATGCAATCAAATTTTTGAAAACTGGTGACAAACTCAAGGTCTCGATTCGCTTTAAGGGAAGGCAAATGGCCCACCCAGAGCTTGGACAAGAGCTGATGAAACGTTTTTCTGAAGCGGTTGCTGAATTTGGCACAATCGATAAGCTTCCAAAACTTGAGGGGCGCAGCATGATTATGTTTGTTGCCTCAAAGACGCCTGTTAAATAAGAATAGGCGCGCAAAAATCACCGACAATACAACAATTGACAGGGAATTTTTTTGCCAAGTCGATTTTGGTTTGTATATAAGAAAGGGAGGAACTTCAAATGCCTAAGCTGAAAACTCACAGCGGAGCAAAAAAACGCTTTAAAATGACAAAAAACGGCAAAGTCAAAAGAGCACATGCCTTTAAACGCCATATCCTCAACAAAAAATCTAGCAAGCGTAAAAGAAAGCTTCGCATGGCCACCTACGCCGATGTAACCAACATGAAGGCAATCAAGCTATTGATTCCTTACAAATAAACACTAAATTAACACCATATTAATGGAGGTAAAGAACAATGGCTCGTATAAAAGGGGCAATAATGACTCGCAAGAGAAGAAGCAAAACGCTAAAACTTGCGAAAGGCTATTTCGGCGCAAAAAGTAAACTTTTTAAAATGGCGAAACAGGCTGTTTATAAATCTGGCCAATATGCGTACATCGGCAGAAAGCAGAAGAAAAGAAACTTCCGCGCATTGTGGATTACTAGAATCTCTGCTGCTTGCAAAATGAACGGCATGAACTACTCAACGTTCATGAATGGCCTTAAAAGAGCAGGTATTGAGCTCAACAGAAAGATGCTTTCGGAAATTGCTATCAGTGACCCAACAGGCTTTACAGCTCTTGTTGAAAAGGCAAAGGCCGCAAGATAGTTATACGTAAAACGCCCGAGCCTTTCAGGAATCGGGCGTGTTTTCTTGGACTTCGAAAGGACAGCTATGGAGCAAATTACTTCACGCGAAAACCCGCATATTAAGCAGATTATTCGTCTTTTAAGCGCCAGAAGTGAGAGAGAGAAAACGAACCAGTTCGTCGTTGAAGGAGTCCGTCTCTGCCTAGACGCTCATGTTAGCGGCATAAAGCTGTGCGAGGTTTATGCAACACAAAAGGCCTTGGATAAGCACCCGCAGCTGATGCAGCTTGTTGAAAGTGCTGACGAAGCTTTTATGATACCAGATGGTGTTGCCGAGAAAATTTCGGAGACAAAATCGCCGCAAGGCGTGTTTTTGATTTGCGAAAAACGGCATCATCAAAGGCCCAAAGTTCACGCGCTAAATGCAAGATACATTATTTTGGCTTCACTGCAAGACCCTGGAAATGTGGGTACTATAATAAGAACGGCAGAAGCTTTTAATCTTGACGGCGTGGTTTTGAGCGCGGATTGTCCCGAGCTTTACAGTCCAAAGGTGTTGCGCGCAGCAATGGGCGGCGTGTTTAGATTGCCAATTTGGATTACAGATAACGTCGAATCCGAGGTTGAAGAGCTGAAATCCGAGGGTGTTACTGTGTTTGCTGCTGCACTTAAAAAAGATGCACAGAAGCTAGGTGATGTGTGCTTTAAAGGCGCAAATGCAATTTTGCTAGGCAATGAGGGCGCAGGGCTTGATTCGGCGCTAATTTCCGTTTGTAGCGAAGCGATTATGATTCCAATGGCGGGCCGCGCTGATTCTCTTGGGGTTGCGAATGCAGCAGGAGTTTTCGCTTGGGAGATGACAAAGTGACACAAGGTACAGCAATGACACAAGATACACTAACGACACAAATCTCACCAGATACAGTTTATTGGATTTGGTTTCAGCTAGTATTTGGAATCGGAACATTGCGCGCCGAAACAATGATGAAATATTTTGAACACCCCAAAGAAATTTTTGATGGAGTTGTTTCAAAAAACAGCACAGGCGCAGCTCTTACAGAAAGTGAGCTTGCAATCGCTGAAACTGCTATGTTGCGAGCAGCCGAAATAAAGCGGCGCACAATTTCAAAAGGCGTGGATATAATAACCCCAGATAACAGTGATTACCCCGAGTTGTTGCGGCAAATTTACTCAAAGCCTGCTGTTCTCTATGTTAAAGGCGATTTGAGCTGCCTGCGTGGCAAGCTTGCGATAGCTATGGTTGGTTCACGCAAGCACACTGAATATGGCAAGGAAGCGGCCGCTTGGCTTGCTAAGGGTTTAGTTCAAGGTGACGCAGTTGTTGTAAGTGGACTAGCTCATGGAATCGACACTGAATGTCATATGTCTGCATTGACGGAGGGCGGCAAAAGCATAGGGATTTTGGGCTGTGGAATTGATATTGACTACCCAAAAGGGAACGCTAAAGTCAAGCGATTGATGTGTGAAAACGGTGCTGTGGTCACGGAATTTCCGCTTGGAACAGAACCACGCGCTTGCAATTTTCCCATACGAAATCGTATTATTGCGGGAATTTGCCACGGGGTTGTCGTTGTAGAAGCTGATACAAATTCAGGCTCATTGCTGACTGCACGTCATGCTTTTGAAGAAGGGCGTGATATTTTTGCAGTCCCTGGCAGTATTTTTTCAATCCGAGAGCAGGGTACTCACCGTTTAATACAAGATGGGGCTAAACTTGTAAATAATGCGCAAGACGTTTTTGATGAGTACAAGCATTTAGGTTTTTGGAAAAACGTTGCTGAGGAGTATAAACACGATGATGGTGGGGCAACTAGTTATAGCACCAAGTCGCCGATGAAAAACGATGCAAAGGAAAATCTTGTCCAATCTACGGATAAACTTACGAAACAACCGAAAAAGCAGAAACCAAATGATGATTTAAGTGAAGATGCCAGAAGTGTGTATAGTGTTATAAATGAAAGTCTAGTCAATATAGATTATATTGCAGATAATACAGATATAACAGTTGCAAAAATTCTTTCGGCATTGACTGAACTTGAAATCTGTGGTTTAATTCAGGGGTATCCTGGCAGAAAATTTGGAATTATTTCGTTGTAAAATGGGATATAATTAATGATGAGATGGCGGAAACTCGCTCCCCGCCGCTATTTGGAGGATGTCAATGTCAAAGCTCGTTATTGTCGAGTCACCTGCAAAGGCGAAAACGATAAAAAAATATCTTGGTAAGGATTTCGAGGTGCTCGCGTCAAATGGGCATGTCCGTGATTTGCCGTCTAACAAAATAAATGTTGACCTTGAAAATAACTTTGAGCCAAAATATGATATTATTAAGGGCAAGGAAACTTTGGTCAAAACGCTTAAAAAAGAAGCGAAAAAGTCCGATAAAGTTTATCTTGCGACTGACCCTGATAGAGAAGGGGAAGCTATATCTTGGCATCTTGCCTATATTTTAGGGCTAGACCTGTCAGACTCAAACCGCGTTACATTCAACGAAATTACAAAAAGCGGCGTAAAAGAGGGAATGAGTCACCCCCGCAAAATTGACCAGGACCTTGTTGACGCGCAACAAGCTCG
>JAVBKH010000060.1:0-3664 GCA_031554155.1 Oscillospiraceae bacterium | reverse complement strand
AAAGCTGTGTCCGCGCCGACTTTTGTGGCTTTAAACTGAATTGAGCCGTTGCCGTTGATGCTTGCCGCATAAACAGGGTTGCCTGCGTTTTTTTCAACTGGCATACTTTCGCCTGTCAGCATGGATTCATCAATTGATGTGTGGCCAGAAACAACCTCGCCGTCAACGGGGATTTTTTCACCAGGCTTGACGATAATCACATCTCCGACTTCGACTTCATCAACGGGAATAACAATTTCTTGCCCATCTTGAATGACTAGCGCAGTTTTTGGCGTCATGCCCATCAGCTTTTTTATAGCTTCGGAGGTTTTGCCCTTGGAAACAGCCTCAAGTGATTTGCCAAGTAAAATAAGCGTTATGATTACGCCTGCCGTTTCAAAATATAAATGGTCTACGGCGGCAAAATCATATTGCGTTATTTGATAAACCGAGTACAAGCTGTATAAAATTGCGGAAGTTGTACCCATTGCAATGAGAGAATCCATGTTTGGGCTTCTATTTAGCAAAGCCTTGAAGCCTACGGTGTAAAAACGATGACCCGCAATGACGATAGGCAAAGTTAGCAAAATCTGCACGATTGCGTACACTAGCGGGTATTGCATTGGGGCGAGAAATGACGGAATGGGGAAGTGCAGCCACCAAATCATTGAACCCATTGCGATGTAAAGCAGTGGCACACAAAACACCACCGACACCCAAAACTTTGTCCATAGCGTTTTGATTTCCTTTTGCTTGCGCAGCTTGTCCTCGTCAACGGCGGCGGCCGTTTGCGTTTCAAGCGGAGTGTAGCCCGCTTTTGTGATGGCGGCTTTGATTTGCGAAATGCGAATAGTCTCTGGGTCGTATTTGATTACCGCCTTTTCGGTGGCAAGGTTAACCGTGGCAGCGTTTATGCCCTCAAGCTTGTTCAAGACTCGCTCGACTCGGCTTGAGCATGACGCACAAGTCATGCCGCCGACTGGGATTGTGATTTCCTTCGACTTTGCTTCTGGCAAAACCTCGTAGCCTGCCTTTTCAATTGTCGCTTTAATTTGGTCAAGCGATAATTTCTCCTCGTCAAAGGAAATTGTCAGCTTTTCTGCGGCTAAATTCACGCTTGAAGAAACAACGCCAACAAGCTTTGATGTAACTCTTTCAACTCTAGCAGAGCATGACGCACAGGTCATTCCGCCAATCTTTAAACTTAATTGTTGCATGTAGTATACCCCCGTAATGTATATTCTATTTATGTTATACCACTAGTGAGATGATATGTCAAGTGCTGATTATTACCAATTTACTTAAATAAAATTCTGGACGAAAGCTGAAAAATATGGTATTCTAAAGTCGGATTCTCTAGTAATTCTGATTTAAGAAAGGTGCGTAATTATGTCAAGAATTTATAATTTTTCAGCAGGTCCTTCCGTTTTGCCTGAAGAAGTGCTCAAACAAGCCGGAGACGATATCATGGACTATAAAGGCTCGGGAATGTCCGTTATGGAGATGAGCCACCGTTCCAAGGTCTATGATGGTATTATCAAAGACGCTGAAGCCAAATTGCGCTCTGTTATGGGTATTCCCGACAACTATAAGGTGCTGTTCCTGCAAGGCGGCGCGTCAATGCAGTTTGCAATGGTGCCGATGAATCTGCTTTCCAAAAACGGCAAGGCTGACTACATAGTCACAGGCAACTTTTCGGGCAATGCATACAAGGAAGCCCAAATTTTTGGAAAAGAAATTTCCCTTGCAGCCACCACAAAATCAGAAAATTTCGCTCGCATTCCTAAACAAAACGAGCTTAAACTTAACCCAGATGCCGACTACGTTCACATCTGCGAAAACAACACAATTTACGGCAGCAAATGGAAGTACACGCCAGATACAGGCAATGTGCCACTAGTTTCTGACATGTCCTCCTGCATTTTGTCCGAGCCTGTAGATGTCTCGAAGTACGGCTTAATTTACGCAGGCGCGCAGAAAAACATAGCTCCCGCTGGTGTTACAATCGTGATTATTCGCGAAGACCTTGTTTACGCACCACTGCCTGGCACGCCTACAATGCTAAATTACGGCGAGATGATAAAGGCCGAGTCAATGTACAACACACCGCCATGTTGGTCAATTTACGTAGCTTTGCTTGTTCTTGAATGGATTGAAAAGCTAGGCGGACTCACTGCAATGCAGAAAATCAATCAAGAAAAAGCCGCTGTTCTCTACGATTACCTCGATTCTCAATCGTTCTATAAATCTACAATCGTACCAGAAGACCGCTCAATGATGAACGTTACATTTACAACAGGCAACGAAGAGCTTGACGAAAAATTTGTTAAGGAGAGCAATAAAGCAGGCATGACCAACCTCAAAGGCCACAGGGCAGTGGGTGGCATGCGCGCTTCTATTTACAATGCAATGCCCAAAGCAGGTGTTGAGCACCTTGTCTCGTTCATGAAGGAGTTTGCAAAGAATAACGGATAACATTTAAAGCGCAAGAGCGCATTGGCGAAGAAGTTGTCGCGCGCATTGTTCAAAAATTTGGCCTAAAGTAACCCAGATTCTTTGAAAGGTAGGAAACAAAATGGCTGTAGTAAAACCATTTAAGGCAGTTCGCCCCGCCGCACAGTACGCGGAAAAGGTGGCGGCTTTGCCTTACGATGTCTTAAACAGCAGTGAAGCGCGTGAAGTTGTCAAGGACAATCCATTTTCGTTTTTGCATGTTGACAAAGCGGAAATTGACCTTGACCCAAGCGTAAATATTTACGACGAAAGCGTGTACCAAAAGGCAAAAGAAAACCTTGATAAGCTTGTCAGCGACGGTATACTCGCACAGGACAAAGCAAAATGCTTCTACATTTACAAGCTTACCATGGACGGACGCACACAGGTTGGCTTGGTTGGTTGCACGTCGATTGACGATTACGGCAACGACATTATCAAAAAGCATGAGCTGACCCGTGCCGACAAAGAAGCTGACCGCATTCATCATGTGGACACCTTAGACGCAAACACGGGCCCAATATTTTTGACATGCAGACCTAACACCAGTTTGAGCGAGCTGACAAATTCGTGGATTGCAAGTCACACTGCGGCTTGCGATTATGTTGCCGATGACGGAATCGGCCACGCTTGCTGGGTAATAGACGATGTTGCTACAATTGAGTCCATTGAAAAAATCTTTGCGGACATTGACTATCTTTATATTGCAGACGGACATCACCGCGCAGCTTCTGCGTATAAAGTAGCCCAAAAGCGCGGAGAAGCAAACCCAAGCTACACTGGCGACGAAGAATTCAACTATTTTTTGTCGGTGGTTTTCCCGTCAGACCAACTTGAAATCATGGATTACAACCGTGTGGTGCAGGATTTGAACAGCAACTCCTCAGAGGAATTTTTGGGCAAGCTAAAAGAGAGCTTTGATGTAGAAGAATGCGCTGCTTGTGGCGAAAAAAAGCCGAGCGTAAAGCATACGTTTGGCATGTACCTAGACGGCAAATGGTATAAGCTTGCAGCAAAACCCACTGCCTACAACGAAAACGACCCTGTTTCCCGCCTTGATGTTTCGATTTTGCAAGACAAGGTTCTCGAAAGAATCCTTGACATCAAAGACATAAGAACAGACAAGCGCATTGATTTTATCGGCGGTATTCGCGGCTTAAAAGAGCTTGAACGCAGAGTGAACAACGGCATG
>JAVBKH010000168.1:0-4191 GCA_031554155.1 Oscillospiraceae bacterium | reverse complement strand
CCTTTCAAATTTAATTGCATGTAAGAATATTTTTTGCACATGCAATTAAATTATTCAGGTTAAATTTTACTTGTCATTTTTCTCAAGCACGTTTAAAATTTCGCTGACGAACATGTAATGGTGGTCGTCGTGGGGGTAGTGTGTAGTGTTGATTTTCGGGTCGACAAAGCAGCTAGGGTCAAAGCGCTGAACGTAAAGCTTTTTGCAGATTAAAACGAGGTCAGCTTCGGCGAAGAATGGGGTTTCATTGTCGTGCAAAACTTCAAGCTCACATTCCTTGATTTTATCAACGTCGCGGCCAGAATTTGAGCCGCAAAAATTGAGCTTTCCGCGATGGCTCTCTTCAAAAAAAGTCTGCGAAAATGTATCGGCGGCGTTTATAAATTCAAGGGTATAGCGTTGTGGGCGAAAAAACGTGAACGTAACAGGCTTATTCCAGAGCACGCCCATACCGCCCCAACTTGCGGTCATCATGTTGACGCGGCCTTCTTTTTCGGCAGCAATAAGCATCCATTCCTTGCTGATTTTTTCAATAACATTGCCGCTAATTTCTTTTGGGGTAAGCTTTTTGAATCCGTTCATAAACACAGCTCCTGTCATTATATTAATTATAGTATATCATATGTCAGCGGCGAATGAAATGATTCAAACTAAAAATGTAATAATATACACTGATAAGCATAATTATTCAAACAGACTCTTGATTTTTCCACTATTAGGGTGTATACTAGGCTTAGAAAGTTTGATTAAGGAGCTGTCTTTATGGAAAAAAAATTTAACAAAGTAGTTCTCGCATATTCTGGTGGACTTGATACTTCGGTAATTATCCCATGGTTAAAGGAAAATTACGGCTGCGAAGTTATTGCAGTCTCTGGCGATGTTGGCCAAGGTACAGAGCTTGACGGACTTGAGGCTAAAGCTATAAAAACAGGAGCATCAAAGCTTTATATTGAGGATTTGACTGAAGAATTTTTGACCGACTATGTATTCCCCACTGTCAAAGCGGGCGCAAAATATGAAGATTACATGATGGGCACAGCTTTTGCGCGGCCTGTCATCGCAAAGAGAATTGTGGAAATTGCGCTCAAAGAAGGCGCAGACGCAATCGCACACGGCTGCACAGGCAAAGGCAACGACCAAGTTCGCTTTGAAATGGCCATAAAAGCCTTTGCGCCAAACATGCCCGTAATTGCACCGTGGCGCACATGGGAACTTCGTGGCCGCGAGGACGAAATTGAATACGCAAAAGAGCGCGGAATTCCGCTGCCGATAACAAGCGAGACAAATTACTCCAAGGACAAAAATATCTGGCATCTCTCCCATGAAGGTCTTGACCTTGAAGACCCCGCAGGCGAGCCGCTTTACGACAAAATTCTTGAGCTTGGAGTCTCGCCAGAAAAAGCGCCAGACAAGCCAACATACTTGACCATAGGCTTTGAAAAGGGCGTGCCTGTCAGCGTTGATGGCAAGAAGATGACCGCAACCGAGCTTGTGACTAAGCTTAACAAACTAGGCGGCGAAAACGGCGTTGGCTTGCTAGACCTTGTTGAAAATCGACTAGTCGGCATGAAATGCCGCGGTGTGTACGAAACCCCAGGCGGCGCGATTTTGTACCACGCTCACGCCAAGCTTGAAGAACTCACGCTAGACAAAGAAACCATGCACTTCAAGTCCCATGTTGCGCAAAAATACGCGGAGCTTGTGTACAATGGCCAGTGGTTTACGCCGCTTATGAAAGCGCTGCAAGCCTTTGTGGACGAAACTCAAGTCGACGTTACTGGCGAGGTCAAGCTCAAGCTGTACAAGGGCAACATAATTGACGCTGGCGTGACCAGTGAAAACAGCCTTTACAGCGAGCGCATAGTGACCTTTGGCGAGGATAGTGACTACAATCAAATGGATTCGCAGGGCTTTATCACGCTGTTTGGCTTGCCTGTCAAGGTCAAGGCGTTAGTCGACGAAAAAAACAAGAAAAATAAGTAGGAGAATAATTTTACATAATGAAAATGTGGAGCGGGCGTTTTGCCAAGGACGTTGATGAGGGCGTGAACGACTTTAACTCGTCGATAAAATTTGATTCCCGCATGTTTCGCGAGGACATTGTAGGCTCAATGGCGCACGCGCAAATGCTTGCGAAAACGGGGATAATATCGGCTGAAGACGCCGAAAGCATCGTGGACGGATTGACTGCCATAATGCAGGAGATTGCCGAAGGCACGCTCGTTTTTGACCCCAACGCCGAGGATATTCACATGTTTGTGGAGCAAAAACTGACGGAGAGAATCGGCGAAGCGGGCAAGCGATTGCACACTGCGAGAAGCCGAAACGACCAAGTTGCGCTTGATATTCGGCTTTATCTTCGCGATGAATGCGATAATATTATAGAGCTTGTGCGCGAATTAATCGCAGTAATATGCGATATTGCCGACGCCAACGCGGAGACAATCATGGCAGGCTACACCCATTTGCAGCGCGCGCAGCCGATAACCTTTGGACATCACGTAATGGCGTATGCCTACATGCTGCTGCGGGATTTGGAGAGAATCTCCGACGCAAAAGCTCGCATGAATAAAAATCCACTTGGATGTGGTGCGCTTGCAGGTACAACCTACCCCATTGACCGCAAGCTGACGACTAAGCTTTTAGGCTTCGACGAAGCCGTTGCAAACTCGCTTGATGGCGTTTCTGACCGCGATTTCTGCATGGAAATTGCGTCGGCACTTTCCATTTTAATGGTACATCTCTCCCGTTTTTCGGAGGAAATAATACTCTGGTGTTCGTGGGAGTTCAAGTTTATTGAGCTTGACGACGCGTTTGCGACAGGCTCATCAATTATGCCGCAAAAGAAAAACCCAGATGTCGCAGAGCTTGTTCGCGGCAAAGCGGGCAGGGTTTTTGGCGATTTGACCACGCTTTTGACCGTGATGAAAGGTTTGCCACTTGCCTACAACAAGGATATGCAGGAAGACAAGGAGGCTATTTTTGACGCGGTTGACACCGTGAAGCTTTGCCTTAAAACCTTTGCGCCAATGCTAAAAACAATGCGTGTGCTGCCAGACAATATGCGAGCGGCGGCGGCGCGTGGCTTCATCAACGCCACAGATTGCGCGGATTATCTTGTGAAAAAGGGCATGGCTTTTCGCGATGCTTACAAAATAACAGGTGAGCTTGTGGCGCAGTGCATAGCAGACAGCAAGACACTTGAGACTCTTGAGCTGACAGAATATCGCATGAAATCAACGCTTTTTACGCAGGATATTTTTTACGCAATTGCGCTTGAAACTTGCTTGAAGCAGCGCAAAAGCTACGGCGGCCCATGCCCAGATTCAGTTAGGGCACAAATCAAAGAGGTTAGAAAGGAATTACATTTATGATACAAGTTGGAATTATTGGCGCAACAGGCTACGCGGGCCTTGAGATTGCACGTCTTTTGATGAACCACCCCGAGGTACAAATAAAAGCTATCAGTTCTGTTAGCTTTGTTGGCAAGGAGCTTTCGAAGGTTTACCCCTCAATGCTCGGAATTCTCGACAAAAAGCTGACTGACGACAAGACGGTTGTCGACACCTGCGATGTTGTTTTTGCATCTCTGCCTCATGGTCTCTCCGAAGAGCTTGCGTCTGCTTGCATCAAGCAAGGCAAAATTTTTATTGATATGGGCGCAGATTTTCGCCTTGAAAATGAAGCCGACTACACCGAATGGTACGGCGGCAACTATGCGGATAAAGATTTGCACAAAAGTGCTGTCTATGGCCTGCCAGAGCTTTTCCGCGAGGATATAAAAAAAGCGAAACTTATCGCAAATCCAGGCTGCTACCCAACCTCAATTGCGCTTGCACTCGCGCCATTGCTAAAGAAGCATCTGGTGGGAACAAGCGAAATCATCATCGACGCTAAGTCAGGCGTGACGGGTGCTGGCCGAGGATTATCTCAAAATACGCATTATCCCGATTTGAACGAGGCATTAGTGCCCTACAAAATTGCCGAGCACCGCCATACACCAGAAATTGAGCAAACACTCTCACGCCTGTGCGGTCGTGAGACAAGCGTGACCTTTGTGCCACATTTGCTACCAATAAACCGCGGAATTCTCTCCACAATTTATTCAAGACACGGCGAGCCTTTGAATGATAACGAGCTTCACGCGCTTTACGCACATTTTTACAAGGACGAACAATTTGTGCGCATAAT
>JAVBKH010000151.1:0-18206 GCA_031554155.1 Oscillospiraceae bacterium | reverse complement strand
ATTTTTCAGCTCAAACGCACTGCTTTCTGGCTTGGGCATAAAATTCAGAGCTGTGTTGGACGACCAAAAAGCAAGCGGCAAAGTCGATGTATTTTCGTAAATCCCAACATCACCGACGCCTTCTATTAGCTTGTAGGCTTCGCCCAAGCTTTTTTTAGCAAGCACATATTTTATTCCCATCAAACCATTTGTAATAGGCGTCGAGGTGGAAAATCTAAGCTCGTTGTCTGTGCCCTTCTTGTAACCCATCTGCCGCAGAAATTTGTTCAAACTTTGGTCGGTAGTGGTGCTGTAATGGGAAATTCCGTTGTAGCCAAGCGCCATTGAGCCATTCGCCCCCCGTGGCTCAACAATTTCCGTGCGATACACTCCCGAATCAAGCTGCTTCACGCGCTCAACGGCTGCACCGTAGCTCTCCATAAAATCTCGATAGACGCTACGGCTTTGGTAGCCGAACTGATTTTCCATGCCTAGCACCATAAAACCAGCATTGGCAAAGCTTTCCATGCACACCAAAATAATCAAGGCGGCAGAAAGCGAACGTCGGTCTTTTATGTTCCAGAGCGAAAAAAGCACCGCGTAAATTACGACTAATAAAAGCCCCAACAAAATCTCCCGCAATTGCACAAATCGAAAACGATTGACAGCGACCTCGACAAACAGCAAGAAAAGCAAAACACTGGCCGCAACAATTTCCCTGCGAGAGATTTGCTCGGCCACTGATACGCAGCGCAACGCGAGATACAGCACCAAAAAAGAAAATACGAACGAATATCGCGCAGGAAACCACGTCGGGACTTCAAACGCGTGCCAAGCAAGGTTAAGTATTTCGCAGGAAAAAGAGAGCAGAATGAATCCGAAAAAGCCGCCGAATACATACTTTTCGCGGCGTGGCACTGCCTTTGTGCAAAAATAAACAAAGCAAAGCGACAACGCCAAAACTGTGCAATAAATATTCGGCAGGCCCGAATCCGTAAGCGAATCGTACACAGTTGGCACAAGCTTTGCAGCCATGCGCACAAGTGGGAATCTAAGCCGCATTTCAAATGGGATATTCCACATTTCGCTTTGGCCATTTTTGAGATTTAGAAAAGCAGGCAATAGCAAAAATGAGCAGCAGCCTGCCGCAAGAATTGCGCTGCCCAAGAATTTTGTAAGCAACTTCATGTATCTCTTGAAACTGCTTTCCCCAGTAAAATATCTCGCGGTAAAATATAAAAAGGCAAAAATCCCTATCATGTAGCCAATATAATAGCTTGTTAAAAAAATATAAACCAAACTAATAAGAAAAGTTTTGCATCGGCCGACCTTGAGAATTCGCTCAACCCCAAGCATAACAAGGGGAAGAAAGGCCGACCCGTCAAGCCACATAATATTTGATGAGTATGCAATATTGTAGGAAGCTAGCGCATACGCCACTGCAAAAATTATATGGAAAGTTTTGTCCACATCGGGAAATGTATCTCGTGCAAAAATTGCAAAAAGCAGCCCTGCACACCCAAGCTTGAGCAAAGTGATTGCAAAAACCGCTTCTGTAATCATTGAAAGTGGCATGAGTAGCGCAATTATGTTAAACGGACTCGCCGTGTAAAACGCAATTAGCCCAAGCATATTTAGCCCCATTCCCATGTTCCATGAGCGAAGCAAGCTTGCAGAGCTTCTTACTGCGTTGTGCATTGCTGCTAAATAATCAATATATTCGTTGTGCATATCCACTATTAGCAGGGACTTATCCCCAAACGGAAAAATGCCGACTGCCGCAAATGCAGGCAGAATCAGCAAAATCGGCAGCAAAAAAGAATATAGCAATGTTGTTATTTTGTTTTTGTCAAGCCTTTGTTGCATAAAAACACCTCCGACACTAAGTGCCGGAGGTATTTTTGACATAATTTAGGCGCTTTATTCGGTTAGTTCACCCAACCGCGTGACTTTACCGCGCTTGCAACACGATTTATCGCGATGACATAGGCTGCATCGCGCATATAAATTTTTCTCTCTTCCGAAACAGCGTAAACTGCCTCAAATGCCTTGACCATCGCGGCCTCAAGCTTTTCGAGGACTTCCTCTTTGCTCCAGAAATAGTTCATATTGCACTGGACTTGCTCGAAGTAGCTGCAAGCAACGCCGCCTGCATTGGTTAAGAAATCTGGCAACAATGCGATACCACGCTCCTTTATAAGCGCATCGCAGTCTGGAGTTGTGGGGCCGTTTGCAGCCTCCGCAATAATCTTGACCTGCTTGGAAATATCTGGGAACACAGCAGGGGTAATTTGGTTTTCAAGAGCTGCTGGAATGAGAATATCCACGTCCTGTGTTAGCCAAGCTTCACCTGGGAGACGCTCATATCCAAGCTTTTCGGCTTTTACTTTGTCTATGCAGCCGTATGTATCCTTGATGGCAACAAGCTCTTCGATGTCACAGCCGCCAGCTTTTTTGAACGTATATGCCTTAGAATCTGCTTGGTCCCAACAAGAAACTGCGATGACTTTGCCGCCAAGTGCTGTGTACATGCGAGCGGCATATTCCGCCACATTGCCAAAGCCTTGCAAGCTTGCTGTTGTTTGCTCTGGGCGCATATCCATTTTTGCAAGCATGCTGCGCAAAACATAAATAACGCCGTAACCCGTGGCTTCGGTGCGGCCAAGTGAGCCACCCATTCCGACTGGCTTGCCTGTGATAAACCCAGGATTTTTGCAGCGGGCAATGGTCTCGTATTCGTCGAGCATCCAAATCATGTGCTGACCGTTGGTCATAACGTCTGGAGCGGGAACGTCGGCAGTAGGACCAACAAGGTCAAACAAGCGTCGAACATATCCGCGGCACAGGCGCTCTTGCTCGGCCATGCTAAGATTGTGCGGGTCGCAAATTACTCCGCCTTTGCCGCCACCAAGAGGAATGTCGACAACTGCACATTTCCAAGTCATCCACATAGAGAGTGCGCGAACCGTGTCGGCAGTTTCGTGAGGATGAAAACGAATTCCGCCTTTGCCTGGGCCGCGTGCATCGTTGTGCATCACGCGAAAAGCGTTAAACACTTTTGTTGTTCCATCGTCCATTTTGACAGGAATTGTGAAGTGCATTTCACGCATCGGCTGTCTAAGTAAATCCTTCGAGCCTTGGTCTAGTCCTAACATTTCCGCAACCTTGTCAAACTGTGCTTGAGCATTTTCGTAGGGGTTGTAAGCTTTTTCCGCCATGTTTACCTCCAATAAGTTTATTGTATTAATAAATACTTTAGCTAATTACAGTATAGTATTTGCTTATTTGAAAGTCAATTGTATAATATAAAATAATATTCATCACTTGCGGTATTTAATGTAAATATCACTATATAAACAACAGTTTAACTTATATAAATCTCAATTCAATATATATAATATTTTTCACATAACCAAGAATCTGTATATTTCGTTCTTCTTGTGCCCAGTGGCTTTTGCGATTTCTTTTGCCGCTTGCGACGACTGTATGCCCGATTCCACAAGCTTTTTCGCGGCTTCAACTGCATCTTCAAGTGTGGCAGGCTCTTCTTGCTTTGGCTCTGCGCCCGAAATAATCAAAACAAATTCGCCGCGCGGTGCATTTTCTTTGTAAAAGCTCACAGCTTCAGAGAGCGTGGTGCGCTTAACTTCTTCATGCATCTTTGTAAGTTCACGAGCAAGCGAGATTTTTCGGTCGCCAAAAACCTCAAGCATATCTTCAAGTGTCGAGAGCAGCTTATGGGGTGCTTCGTAAAAGATTAATGTGCGCATGTCGGACGCGACTTCGTTTAAATGGGAAAAACGGCTAGTTTTCTTCACGCTCAAAAACCCTTCGAAGGAAAAGCGCCCCGTTGGCAGGCCTGACATGGCAAGGGCCGAAATTGCAGCAGACGGCCCTGGAATTACCTCCATCGGCACGCCGCGCTCTGCACAGAGCCGCACCAAATCTTCGCCTGGGTCAGAAATGCAAGGCATACCTGCATCTGTGACTAGTGCGCAACTCTCTCCAGACAAAATTCTTGCGATAATATGCTCCCCACGTTCACGCAAATTGTGCTCGTGGTAGCTAATCATCGGCTTTTTTATCTCAAATCGGCTAAGCAGCTTTAATGTGACTCTCGTGTCCTCTGCCGCAATAAAATCGACTTTGCGCAGCGTTTCAAGGGCGCGAGCAGAAATATCGCCGAGGTTGCCGATAGGTGTTCCGACCAAATAAAGCGTTGACATCAAGGCCTCCACAAATCACTATTTTTTATTTTCCTTTAAAATATACAAAATTATTGCGCCAACTGCAACAACGATATAGACTGTGACAACGCTGTTAAAGCGGCCTTCCTTGTCTTCAGACTCTACTTCGTAGATGATGGTTTCGTTGCGAGGGGGCATATTTTGGCTTGACTCCACCGATGAATCCGAACTTTGCGGCTCTTCAATCGACACCGCCTCTTGCTGAATCTGATGCGTTTGTTGTGATGAAGATGACTTTTCCGACTTGGATGATGAAGTTATCGTGCCCTCAAATTTGCTTGAAGAAACGCTTTTCTTGTCCGAAACTTCGGAATCTTGCTCAAATTCCTCGACTTCCGACGTAAGCTTTTTTGCTGCAAAAACTTGATTTGCTGCAACAGAACTTGCAGGCTTGCTTGTGGGCTTGCTTGCGGGCTTACTCGCCAAACTGCTTGACGAAGAAATTGATGAAGATGAAGGCAGCACTGTCGAAACCGGTTCTTTCGGCTCTGGTAGGCCCATAACAAGCTTATCGCCCGATATTTTAACGTTTGCAAGCTTAGTAAATCTTGCCTCGTTTCCGTTTTGGTAATACCCGCCGCCTACAATTGGCAGCGAGGTCACATCGTTAATTTCAACTATAACCAACCGCGCGGAAGTGGGTACACTCGCTATATATTCTTCATATGTAAAAGTTTCCTGCGAAATTCTGCCCAAACTTGCGTTTGCTCTAAACAAGTTTTCGCCATCAATTGAGTAAAATATATTTACACCAAATCCCATTTTATTGCCTGATGGGGTGGCTTGCGGCGGCAAAAACTCGTATGCCATTGCGCTGTTTACCCAAAGCTGCTTGAGCCCGCCAACTTCGGTAAAAACGGCATCACTTTCTGGGTAATAGCTTGCTTGCTGCCCACCCTTGCCTATTAATACGCCGTCCCCGCCGCGCATTACGCTTGTACCACCAAAGGTGTAAATTCCCGCTGTAACCTCACTTGCCCCGTTAACCGCGTAAATCACATACCCGCGCAAACCGCTTGAAAATGTGAGCATTGATGAGTCAGAAAGTTCCGTTGCCCGTTTTGAAAAAGGCTTCAAATTATAATAAAAGCTTGCGCTTGATTCAGCATTTGAAGTCATATCGTCGGTAAAAGTGGCGGCAAAAGCTGGTATTGTCAGCAAAATCAAAGCAAAAAATGTGCACACCAAAAGAACCGATGCTCTCACCGTCAATCACCCCTAAGCTGCTTATCGACTTAATTCGACATATTTCGTCATCTCGCACTATTATACATTAGAAATTTAGGCAAGGCAACAACCGAGCAATAAATTATAATGTACATGCAACAAATTGAAGTTTTTTTTGCACTATTGATTTGACAGAGATTTTTCAGATTTGCCATTTTCTTTAAAAATGTATGAGTTGCACAAACTTGCACAACTCTACAAACAGTATTATTCGGGATAATTTTACCAGAAAGCTTGTAAATTTTTGATTTTTCGTAAATTTTTCTTCATTTTATGTTGCAAAATAACTAAATTTCTTGTAGAATAGTATATGTTGAAAGTTATGGCCTCGCTTGGTATTTATACGAGGCGTTAAAACTATACTAACGAATGGGGATATATTATATGTCGAACAGGTTGTTTCAGGGTATTGTGCAACAAATGCGTGAATCCATTGACAGAGTTATTGGTGTGGTTGACGACGCTGCCACTGTAATTTCTTGCAGTGAGCTTTCAAAAATTGGCGAAACGTTCGAGTATCTTTCTCTTGGTGCAAACGATTCTGCCGATATTTTTGTGCGTGATAACTACACATACAAACCTTTCGGCAGCAAATTAAAGCCCGAGTATGCAGTTTTTGTTGAAGGCAGTGACGAGCTTGCAGCTAAATTCGTGAATATTCTCGCGATTTCGTTTGCAAACATCAAGCAATACTACGACGAAAAATACGACCGCAGCAACTTTATCAAGAATGTTATTCTCGATAACATTTTGCCAGGCGATATTTACGTTAAAGCCCGTGAGCTTCACTTTAACACCGACGTTAACCGTTCGGTTCTTTTAATCCGCATAATTTCGTCCAACGATATTTCCGCCTTTGATGTTATTCAAAATCTTTTCCCAGACAAACAAAAGGATTTTGTTTTCAACATCAGCGAAAGTGACATTGTGCTCGTCAAGGAAATTAAGTCGGGCATCGAGTCCCGTGACCTTGAAAAGCTTGCACGCTCGATTGTGGACACCTTGGGCAGCGAGTTTTACACCAAAGTTGTTATCGGTATCGGCACATCTGTTGTCGGCGTAAAAGACCTTGCCAAGTCCTTCAAAGAGTCACAGGTTTCTCTTGAAGTTGGCAAAGTGTTCGACACGGACAAATCAATTGTAAGCTACGACAACCTCGGCATTGCAAGACTGATTTATCAGCTTCCCACCACACTTTGCGAGATGTTCTTGCGCGAAGTTTTCAAAAAAGGCTCAATTGAAAGCCTTGACCAAGAGACATTGTTCACAATTCAAAAATTCTTCGAAAACAACCTCAATGTTAGTGAGACATCAAGAAAACTGTTTGTCCACCGCAACACATTGGTTTATCGACTTGAAAAAATCCGCAAGCTGACAGGCTTGGATTTGCGGGAATTCGACCACGCAATAATCTTTAAGGTCGCGCTGATGGTCAAAAAATATTTAACTGCTAACCCAGTAAAATATTAACACCTCATGCGCTTTTAAGAAACGGAGAAGCTATGATTGAGTTTTCAAATGTGTCTAAAAAATATAAAAATGGCACGGAGGCTCTGAAAAATGTGAGCCTTAAAATAGACAAGGGCGAATTTGTTTTCGTCGTCGGCTCGTCCGGCGCAGGCAAATCCACCTTGATTAAAACTTTGCTTCGTGAAGAAACGCCAAGTTCTGGTACTGTTTTTGTTAACGGCATCAACCTTGGGCGTATGAAGCGCCGCCATATCCCAAAGTTTAGACGCACACTCGGCGTTGTTTTTCAAGATTTTAGACTTATTCCAAATATGAGCGTGTACGACAACGTTGCTTTCGCTTTGCGCGTGACTAACGTTGTCGGAAAAGAAATTCGCACACGTGTCCCCTATGTCCTCAAGCTTTTGGGTCTTGCCTCCAAGGCTAAATGTATGCCCGAGCAAATTTCTGGCGGTGAGCAGCAGCGTGTTGCGCTTGCTCGCGCCCTTGTTAACAACCCATCAATCATAATCGCTGACGAACCTACAGGAAATATTGACCCCGAGCTTAGCTTTGAAATTGTGGACTTGCTTAGCGAAATTAATGAGCAATGTGGCACAACAATCGTAATGGTAACGCATGAGCATGAGCTTGTTTCATACTTTAATAAGCGCGTCATTTGCATTGAGGACGGCATAGTTGTGTCTGATAACAAAAACGGTGCTGCTTCTGAACTCTTTACGGGCACAACCCTTATGGAAGATTACGGCAAAAATCTCACAAGCAAGCAAAAAGCTCGCGATTTTTCGAGCAGGACTTCTGCCGCCGCCGTGCAGCAAAAGCCCATCACCCTTGACTTTTCCGGCGTAAGTGCCGCTACTTTAATGCAGGAGTACGAGCGCACTTCGCAAGGTCAATTTGCAAAACCCCCTTATGAATTCCCAGTAAACGCTCGTGAAGCCGTCGTGGGGAGAAAGGCGTAGCGCATGAGGGTACATAACTTCGCCTACCTTTTTAAAGAGGGCACAAAAAATGTATTTTCTAACAAGCTAATGAGTTTCGCCTGTATTGGCGTGCTCGTGGCTTGTCTTTTGTTAATCGGTAGTGCTGTGCTTTTCACACTTAATGTTAACAGCATAGTAAATGATGTTGAGGACCAAAACGAATTTGTCGTGTTTTTGAAAGACAGCATGAGCAAAGACGACTTGGGCGTTTTTGATGTAGCCCTTGACAATATTCCGAATATTCTCACAAAAAAATTCGTGTCGCGGGAACAAGCTTTTCAGCAGGAAAAAGAAAAGCTTGGTGATGACGCATATATTTATGATGGTCTTGATGCCTCTACCTACCCCAACGCCTACATTTTAAGCGTGGACGATTTGTCCTTACTTGATGACACAGTAAAGCAAGTTTCGCAGCTTGACGGTGTTGATACTGTCAACGCTTCCACCGAAGTTGCAAGGATTCTTGTGGGCCTTAAAAAAGTAGTAACTTACGCAGGAGCGGCAATTGTTTTAATACTAATTGTAGTATCAGTCCTTATAATCACGAACACTATTAAACTCACAGTATTTTCTCGGCGCAAAGAAATCAATATAATGAAATATGTCGGCGCGACTGACAGCTTCATTCGTTTGCCGTTCTTGGTTGAGGGAATGATGATTGGGATTATTTCGGCATTTATCGCTTTTATGCTGCTCGGCGTGGGCTACACCTACATGGTGAAGTGGCTTGGCGAAAACTACAGCGGCTATATCGGCACATTATACGAAAACTCCGTACCGTTCCAAAGCGTGGCCTTGGAGCTTTTTGGCGGCTTCGCAATTCTTGGCGTACTTATAGGAGTTATTGGCAGCGGCGTGTTCGTCCGCAAACATCTCAAGGTTTAATTTAAGGGGGCAGCAAATTTGTCTTTGCTCAATCGCAAAATCATAGCGCTTTTGCTGTGCCTTTGCTTTTTGTTTGGCGGCTCGCTCCGCCCGATTCTTACTTTTGCAGCAGTCGGCGACGCAGAGTACACCGATATCGAAGAAGATACAACCGAAGAGGTCAACCAAGTCGAGCAGCAATATGCTGGCCGAATTGACGAACTTGGCGACAAGCTCAAAGCTCTTGATGAAGAAAACAAAAAGCTGCAAGCAAGCATTAACGACGCTAAAAGCGACAAAGAAAAAAAACAGGCAGAAGTCAATGCAATAGCTAAACAAATTTCGATTACTCAAGAAGAAATTGGCGCTTTAATGGAGCGCATAGGCTACCTTGAGGGAGACATTGCGAAGGCCGACAAGGATATCGAAAAAACTCAAGGCAACATTAAAAAGAAGCAAGGCGAAATTGACCATAGCTACAGTATTCTAAAAAAACGTCTTCGCGCCTCATACATGCAGGACACAGCCTCCACACTTGGCCTTGTGCTAGGCGCAGAAAGTTTTTCCGATTTGCTTTCTCGCGTGGAATACGTTCAGCGCATTGCAAAACATGACCGTGAACTTTTAAGAAATCTAACTCAACAGCGCAAAGACTTTGAAGCAGAAAAGGTCAAGCTTCAAGAAGAAATTGCGAAGCTTGAAGAATTTAAAGCAAGCGTTGAGGCCGATAAATCCCAGACTGAAAGCAAAAAAGCCACTCTCGGCGTTCAAGTCACCAAAGCTCAAGGCGAAGTGCAAAACCTAGTTGAGCAGGAACGTGCATACAAAAGCGACCTTGCCAACAACCAGAAAATTCAAGAAGCCGCTAAGGCTGAATTAGATAAGATTTACCGAGAAATTGAATGGAGCAAAAACGCCTACGTAGGCGGCGCTATGGCTTGGCCTGTTCCCGATTATCGCGTACCAGGCGCAGGTTATGTGTCCTGCGAGTTTGGCCCGCGCTTTGGCGGCACAGACTACCACACTGGCACTGACATTTCAGGCGGTGGTGTACTAGGCCACAACATTGTTGCCGCAAACGACGGCACAGTCGTCGTCGCAAACTGGGCCTTTACCAGGGGACGTGGCTACGGTATTTATATCATAATCGACCACGGTGTCAACGAAAACGGCCAAAGTGTTTCAACGCTCTACGGCCATTGCAGCAACATCGTCGTTAAGGTTGGCCAAGAGGTCAAACGCGGCCAAGTAATTGGGCAAGTTGGCTCTACAGGTTGGTCTACAGGCCCCCACCTCCACTTCGAGGTTCGCCTTGACAAAAAAGCTGTCAACGCAAGGCCTTATTTGTTCGGATAATTTAAGAGGATATGTGATGAATAGAAAAGTTTCACTTGGGGCAGCAATTGCATTTATGCTGATTGTGGCGGCGGCAACCTTTTCCGCCACCATGACCTTTGCGCAGCTCTATTTTAATAGGAAATCGACTGACCTTGAGCGTAGCCGCGAAATGTATGTTAAATTCACAGACGTTGACCGAACCGTTAGACAAAACTATAGCGGCGAAATCAACGAAAAAGAGCTGAACGACAGCGTTGCGCAAGGCTACATAAAGGGACTTGGCGACAAATACGCGGCCTACATAAGCGCAGAGGAATTCAAGCGTTCGACCCTTAGCAAAGAAGGCGAGGACGTTGGAATCGGAGCAGTGCTCGAAACTTCCCCAGACGGGTATCTCTCTGTGCTAGAAGTGTACCCCGACTCCCCCGCACAAGTCGCAGGAATACAAGTCGACGACCATATTGTGCAGATTAACGACATCAATCTAACACCTGAAAATGTGGGACAAGCGGCAACTTTGGTTCAAGGAGAAGCGGGCACAAAGCTCACACTTGTGGTCCGCAAAGGCACAGAGGACGTCACAATCCCCGACCTTACCCGCCGCGTAATCTCAATTCCAAGCGTATATTCCCGTGTTATTGCGGAAACTAGCGTAGGTTACGTTTTGATAAAGCAGTTCAACGAAAACACTTCCGACCAATTCAACCGTGAGCTTCACAAAATGATTGAAGCGGGCGTGACAAGCTTAATCTTTGACGTTCGTGACAACAAGGGTGCTTCAATGACTTCAGCGGTGCGTGTACTGGACAAGCTGCTTCCAAGCGGGACTATCTACTCCGCCACCTACAAAGACGGCACAACAGAAGAGCTTGCAGTCTCTGACGCAAACGAAATCAGCTTGCCCATGGTCGTTATTACTAATACCGCAACGTCAAGCGCGGCAGAGCTTTTTGCCCAAGACTTAAAGGATTTTACCAAAGCAAGTATTGTGGGACAAACTACAGTGGGCAAGGGCGTTTTGCTCAACCGAATTCAGCTTTCCGATGGCTCTGCAATCGACTTGACCGTTGCAACGCTTATCCCAAAATCTGGCATAACATTTGACAGCGTTGGCGTAAAACCAGATTACGAAATTGTTCCACTAAACACCGACTGGACCAAAGCCGACGAAACCACTGACCCAACCCTTAGAAAAGCCCTTGAGCTTGCGCTCGCAATGCACAAGGTTGAGGTCACAGTGCAAGCAGAAGCTTCCGCCGCATCGTCATCATCGACAGTAGCATCATCGTCGTCAGCGCCTGCTCCGTCTTCATCGCAAGCACCAGCCTCGTCCGAGTCCTCCGCCTCTGGTGAGCCAAGCTCCGAGAGCGAAGAGCAAAGTGGCGACAGCTCCGTGAGCGAGTCAAGCAAGACCGATGACGAAAGCTCCACTTCAAGCGGCGACTATGACGAGGACTCCTCCGATTCATCAAGCACAAGCAGCGAATCAAGTTCGTCTTGATTAAAATATTCTAAATACATTCTCACCCGCATAGACTTGATGTGTAGCATACAGTCAGAGGGTGAGAATATGTTTGTAGCGCTAGAAACCGCCGAACCGCATAATAAGGGTATATTTGGCGGCATTCTAAATATACTAAGTAAGCCAAAAGCGCAAATTGAAGCCAGAGAGGCTTTTGGCGCGGTTTATGGCGTTATTAACGCGGCAAGTCCAAAAAATTCTGCCGATTGGCGAAAAATTGCAGCACTGGCCGACCGTTATGGCGACAGTTTGTTGCTTCCCCAAGGTTTGGTACCGCCTCCACCGCTTGCAGAGCCACTTTACCCGCGCTTTGAGCGACGGGTTATGCTTACAACTGCCACAGAAATAATAAAGCTAACCCGAATGCCGATGTATCGGCGAGTTGTTGGATTAGTTGATGAAAACGGCGAATATGCCGATTTTTTATTCCCCTTGCTGCACCATTGCACCACAATCAAGGTTTTAACAAAACAGCAAAGCCTATACTTTGCCGCTGCCGAGCGCATGATGCAGGAACTTGGCGCGCCTGTCACAGTTTGCGACGACTACGCCGCACTTTTTGACTGCGTTTTGATTTTTGCTCCCAACGGAATCAAATTCTCCGATAGATTACCTTGCCCTGTTCTTCAGCAATATCTGCCCAGTGAGCCGCAAAGCAGTAGCTTCATCACGAATTTGCAGATTGAGATGCCGCAAAAAGCTCTCGATTGCTGCCCAAAAGGAATTGACCCACAAAAATTTGTTTCGGCACTATTCGAATGTTGCGGAGTGGAAAGCTACGATTTTGTAGCAAAGAAGATGCTTTTTCGCAACATGGAAGCGAACTTGTCGCAAATTGTCGAAGCAATAGCCAAAAATCCAAAATAAATATTGTTGGTAAAATTTGCTGAATATTGTTGCAATTAGAAAATTATTAGCTAATAATGAAAAAAATAGTATGTTTTTTACAAAGATTAGCTTGACATGAGCCAAGTAGTTTACTATAATACTGTTATTGTCCAAACGAAGGAGAGATTTACATGCGTGGCGAAATTCTTATGACTGCCGAAGGTTTCCAGGAATTAAAAAGAGAACTTGAGGAACTGCGAACGGTGAAGCGGAAAGAGATTTCCGAGAAAATCCGTGTTGCACGCGGCTTTGGTGACCTTTCGGAAAATAGCGAATACGACGAAGCCAAAAACGAACAAGCTCTTGTTGAATCACAAATTGCAACTCTTGAGGAGCAGCTTAAAAAAGCACATCTGCTTCACAAGGACCAAATTTCAACAGATGTTGTTTCAATTGGAACGCATGTTACAATACTAGACTTGGAGTTCGACGAGGAGCTTTCCTATCGAATTGCAAGCTCGGTTGAATCAAACCACTCGACACAGGAAACTATCACGGACGAGTCCCCCGTTGGCAAAGCATTGCTTGGCCACAAAGTGGGCGATGTTGTGGAGGTTGTTGTGCCTAGCGGTAGCACTGTCCGCTTTAAAGTGGTTGACATTAGCCTTTAGTCTTTGAAAATATCGAATAACAAATCCTCTGTGCATCTGCCGGAGGATTTTTCTTGAGTTAAGAGGTTTTAATGCAAAATTTAGTGAAAAAGAATGAAATCATAAGACTTGAAATCACCGCAATCTCAAATGAGGGCGACGGTATTGGACGACACGAAGGTTTAGCCGTTTTTGTGCCGCTCACGGCTATCGGCGATGTTATTGAAGCCAAGGTCGTAAAGGTGATGAAAAATCACGCCTTTGGGATAATTGAAAAAATTATTTCACCGTCAGCACAGCGTGTGGAAAATAGCTGCCCTGTTTATCGGCGTTGCGGCGGCTGTAGTCTTAGACATATTGATTACGCAAGCGAGCTTGAAACAAAGGCGAACTGGGTAACTGAAAATCTTCGACGCATTGGCGGCGTTGACTTTGACGATGCCACAATCGAGGTGAACCCACCACTGCCATCCCCCATTAGTGAGCGATACCGCAACAAAGCGCAATATCCTGTGCGGCGTGTTGGTGGCAAAATTCAAGTAGGCTTCTTCGCCAAACGCTCCCATGAACTAATCCCAGCCGACGATTGCTTGCTACAACCTGTATTTTTTTCAGATATTATACGAATCGTTGTCGAATTTTGCGAGAAATACACGATTGAGCCATATGATGAGGTCGCACATTCGGGACTTTTGCGCCACGTTTTCATTAGATATGCGGAAGCCACAGGCGAGGCCGCACTCTGCCTTGTGATAAATGGGGCCAAGCTTCCAAACTGCGACAAGCTTGTCGAAATGCTGCAAACCACTTGCCCCAACGTCAAAACTGTTGTGGCGAACGAAAACAGGACGAAAAGCAATGTTATTTTCGGAGAAAAAACGACCGTGATTTCAGGCGATGGCTACATCACGGATATACTCTGCGGCATTCGAGTGAGACTTTCGGCACAATCGTTTTATCAAGTAAACCGCCAAGCTGCCGAGCAGCTTTATAAAGTTGCACTTGAGTACGCATCACCCTCAAAAAATGACGTTCTGCTCGACCTTTACTGTGGCACTGGCACAATCGGGCTTTCCATGGCGCACGATGTCCGAGAGGTCATTGGCGTTGAGGTTGTGGCCTCCGCAATCAGTGACGCCAAGGTCAATGCTATCGAAAACGGCATAACTAACGCTCGCTTCATTCTTGGCGATGCAACCATTGCCACCGAGAAGCTAAAATCCGAGGGTATACGCCCAGACATAATCGTGCTCGACCCGCCACGCAAAGGCTGCGACGACAATTTGCCCGCATTAATCGCAGAACTTGCGCCAAAAAAGCTTGTGTACATTTCATGCAATTCAGCAACGCTTGCAAGAGATGTCGCGCGGCTTCTGCCGCTTGGGTATAAGCTAGAAAAAGTGCGCGCAGTGGATTTGTTCCCGCGAACGGCCCATGTTGAGTGCGTGGTCTTAATGTCAAGGGTATAGTAAAATAATTAAAATACGCACGTCTAGGAGATGTACAAATGGGAAATATTGAAAAATTTGATTCTATGGCAAATTATTATGATACACCTGAAAGAATTGAAATCTCGAAAATTATATCGGACAATATTCGAGCGCAAGTGACGAAAGCAACCGAAAAGTGTGCGATTGATTTTGGATGTGGCACAGGTCTTGTCGGGTTGAACCTACTTGATGTTTTTAGCTCTGTTCTCTTTATTGATGCATCTCAAAATATGGTTGACGTAATCAAAAACAAGCTTGAATATTTGCGTGTCGAAAACGCCGATACACTATGCATTGATTTGGAAACAATCCAGCCAGAGAATTTGCACGCCGATTATATTATTTTGTCGCATGTATTGCTACACATTAAAGATATAAATGCAATTTTATCACGCCTTTATTCTATTCTAAACAAAGGCGGACATTTGTTTATTATAGATTTTGACAAAAACGAGTCCATAACTTCTGCCGATGTGCACAATGGATTTGAACAAGATAATCTAATAAAAACAATTATAGGGCTTGGATTTAATAAAGCAGAGGCAAGGACATTTTATCATGGGGGAAAAATGTTTATGAATCAAGATGCTTCCTTGTTCCTTTTAAATGCGACCAAATAAGCCATAATATAACCATATCAATAATCTTATCGCAATAATAATGGTTATACCTAGCGTAAAAGGAGCAATTTAAAATGGCAGAATTCAAAAAAATAGAGATTTGCACAAAATGTTCAGGTCTTGAAGTTGACGAAATAAATAGCAAAGCAGAAGTAAAGGACAGTTGCATAGGAAAATGTTCAAAAGAATTCCCCGAACTTAACGGTAAATTTTTTGGATTCATAAACGATGAATTTACCGTTTGCGACACCAAGGAAGCATTTTTGGGGGAAATTGATGAATCAAACTCTTCAATTGCAAACAGGCTGACCAATTCCAAGGTTGATGAGTTTATTATAAACACCAAAAAGTGGCGCGATGAATTTAATGAGCTTAGGCGAATTGTGCTTGAATGTGGGCTGGCCGAAGAGTTAAAATGGGGGCAGCCCTGCTATATGTTTGAGAGAAGTAACATTGTTATATTAAGCGGCTTTAAAGAATATATTGCGCTTGCTTTTTTTAAAGGTGTTTTGCTAAAAGATTCTAGTGGAATTCTTATCCAACCAACGGAAAACATGCAGGAGACACGCCAGATTCGCTTCACTAATGTATCACAAATTGTTGAGCTTAAATCCGTCATCAAATCCTATATTATTGAAGCCGTTGATGCGGAAAAATCTGGCTTGAAGGTGAACCACGAAAAGAGGCCAGAGCTTGAAATTCCCGAAGAATTGCAAAAGAAATTTGATGAAAGCCCTGCATTTAAAACTGCTTTTGAGTCGCTGACACCTGGTCGACAACGTGGGTATATTCTTTTTTTTTCGGGGGCGAAACAATCTAAAACCCGTGAGGCGAGAATTGAAAAATATACTCAACAAATTCTCGATGGCAAAGGCTTAGAGGATTAATGATTCAGTTAGAATGTTGTTTTATCAACAAAAATATGGAGGAAATCAAAATGAAAATCGGACCATATCTCACCTATAACGGCACCTGCGGCGAGGCAATTGAGCTTTACAAAAAAGCGTTCAAGACGGACACTATTCACGTCATGCGCTTTTTGGACATGCCTGCTAACCCAAACTTCCAAATCCCAGATGAGTACAAGGGCAGAATCATGCAATGTATGCTGAAATTTGGCGACGATTATATCCGCATGTCCGACTGTGGACCTAATCAGCCGCTCAACGCCCCCGAGTCAGAGCGCATTTCTCTTGCCGTGGAGACGAACATCGAAGACGTGAAGTACGCATTCGAGATTCTTGCAGAGGAAGGCCGCGTTGGAATTCCATTGGCCGAGACTTTTTACAGCCCATGTGCAGGCGTCGTGTTTGATAAATTCGGCATTATGTGGAATTTTGTAGGACAAAAATAAGTAGGATAATTTATCACTGCAAGTGAGGTGTAAAAATGTTTTTTACGCCTCTACTTGCGTGCAATAACATGACGAATTATTTATTTAAGCTGGAAATCTGTGAGCGGCCTAATTTTTTATTGGGGAGAGATTAAAATGAACGAACCTAAAAATCTGTATATCCTGTGGACAAATGCTGATGTCATCGCGTCGCAGCTAATGTTGATGATGTATTCAAGAAACAGTATGCTCAACCATTGGTGGGATAATGTCACCGTTATTATTTGGGGCGCAACAGTAAAGCTAATTTCTGAAAACGAAACAATACAAGAGCACTATAAAATGGCTAGACATGCAGGCGTAAAATTTTCTGCCTGTATTTCCTGCGCAGAACAACTTGGAGTTGTAGAAAAGTTGCATGAGCTTGAAATAGAAGCAATCCCGTGGGGTGAGCCTTTGACTGCCATCATACAAAATGGCGAAAAACTGATAACCATATAATTTTCTGTACATAAAAGAGGGATATTATGATTACAACGCCATCGGAATATTTGGATTCTATTGAAGGCGCAGGCAGAGAATGGCTTGCAGATTTTTTTGATTATATGGCCAAGAATCACGCTGACATAAAGCCTG
Source organism: Oscillospiraceae bacterium (assembly GCA_031554155.1). Taxonomy (GTDB): domain Bacteria; phylum Bacillota; class Clostridia; order Oscillospirales; family Ruminococcaceae; genus WRAV01. Next base: position 1,019 of record JAVBKH010000151.1, on the reverse strand, counting down.
TGATGTTTCGGCAGCGACCGATGTTCAAGGTAGGCAAAAGCTATTTGATGTTCACGGCGGCAAAAGAATATTTTACCCTTCATTGCCTTAATTTTGATTTGATTGAGAGTTTGAAGAAGAAAGTCCCGAATGCAGGAAATGGCAAAGGCTGCGTCAATATCAAATACAAATACGAGGACGCAAAGCCCACACTTAAAGCCTTTTGTGATGAGGTTATTAGAATCAACACCTCACCTGACGCACCAGAACCTGACGTCACACCTGAACTGCCGTATGAGCAGCATATATCAAAATGCTTCTCGTTAAGCAAGGCAAAGTGGCAGCCGTTATATGAAAAGCTGCGCGACAACGCCCGTGTTTGCTTGCCCGAATTCATCGAATACTTCCCTGCCGTTGGAATTTTGTGGAAACACACCTCCACTTTTATGCAGGTTAAATGCACAAAATCGGCACTGCAAATCGAGTTTTATTCCGACGAACTGCACACAGACCGAAACCCTGTCAAATATTTGCAAATGTCACCAAAAAGAGTCATGCACATGATTGAGGTTACAGATTTAAGTAACCTTGACAAAATTATGGTTTGGATAAAGGAATCTTATGACCTAACCGCAAAAAAATAGCCTGCTGACAAAATTCGTTAATTGCAAGCGACCTTATATTGTGGTATACTAAGCAAGCAAATTAAAGCCAACTTATGATACTAACCCCTATTTAAAAGCGTGCTTTTAAATAGCCGCCTTCGGCGGGCAAAAGTGCAAACACTTTTGCGATTAGATATTGCACAATATTAGCGCCGCTTTCAGCGGCCGACAATCTGCCGTTGCAGATTGTTTAGAAAACATACTCCGTATGTTTTCTAAAGCGAATTAGTATAAGGGTGACCTACTATTAAAAGTCAAGTAGTAAATCGAATATTTTCAAACGGGAAAAAAGGGTAAGCTTCGCCAAGCCCTGAAACGTTAATTTTTTTCAGAGCATGAAAGATGATTCCTGCTGTCCCTCAAACTCGCCGTAAA
>JAVBKH010000093.1:0-5296 GCA_031554155.1 Oscillospiraceae bacterium | reverse complement strand
AGGCTCTCTCGAATCTGCAAGACAAATTGCAGAATTAGAGCCAAAGTCTGTGCGAATTTATCCCACAGTTGTGCTGCGTGGTACTCATTTAGCTCAACTTTACAACACAGATGAGTATATACCGCAAACTTTGGAAGAAGCAGTAGAGGGTGCTGCAAATTTGCTGCATTTTTTTACGGAAAAAAATATTCCTGTTATTAGGCTTGGGCTTCATGACAGCCCAGATTTGAACGAAAATATACTTGCAGGCCCGCATCACCCAGCTTTTCGTGAGCTTGTAGAGAGCCGTATCTTGTTGCGAAAAGTCTTGCTTCAAATTGAGAGCGACAACGTGCCATGCGGAAATATTCTTGTAGAGATTCGGTCGGATTCTATTTCGAAAATGATAGGACAAAAGCGGGTTAATTTGCGAAAATTGGCAGATTTAGGTTATTTTGCTACAATTAATGCGAAGGATAATATTGAATATCTTGATGCGAGAGTTTTATTAAGGAAGTGAATTTTTTGCGCTTGCGCTCACTTGAAATACAAGGGTTCAAATCGTTCCCAGATAAAACGCGTCTTGATTTTGACGATGGAATTACAGCGGTTGTTGGACCAAACGGTAGCGGTAAGAGCAATATTGCCGATGCCATGCGTTGGGTACTTGGTGAGCAATCGACAAAAACACTCCGCGGAAACAAGATGGAGGACGTCATTTTCGGTGGAACTCAAGCCAGAAAAGCCGTTGGCTATGCGTCTGTTTCGATGACTATTGACAATAGCGACCGTGCTATGCCTGTAGAAGAGGACCTAATAACTGTGACGCGCAAGCTATACCGTTCAGGTGAAAGCGAATACCGCCTAAACAGCGCAATGGTACGCCTAAAGGACATTCACGAGATGCTTATGGACACGGGCCTAGGCCGCGACGGTTACTCGATAATTGGGCAGGGAAGAATTTCCGAAATTGTATCGGCAAAGCCAACAGGCAGGCGCGAAATATTCGAAGAGGCCGCAGGCATCGCAAAATATCGCTACCGCAAAGAGGAAGCCGAAAAAAAACTTGACCAAGCCGAAGAAAATTTGCTTAGATTGCGTGACATTTTGTCGGAGCTTGAGGGGCGAGTTGAGCCACTGCGACAGCAGGCAGAAAAAGCAAAATCATTCTTGACATTGAGCGAAGAGAAAAAAAGCCTCGAAATTTCATTGTGGCTGTTATCCCTAGACAAGCTCAAAGAGCAGCTTGCAGCGCAGCAAGACAAGGTTTATCTTTGCAAAAACGACTACGAAAAGCTAGAAAACGACGCGCTTGCAGTTGAATCACAGATTAATGATGCTTTCGACCGTTCACAACAGCTTTTGATGAGGGCTGACCAACTTCGTGGAACGGTAAAAGAGCTTGACGACGCGCTATCGCGCAGCGAATCAGAGCTTGCTGTTTTGAATAACGATATTAGGCACAATGAAATTTCGATTGAGCGTGTTGAGTCTGAAATGGCGAATTCTGACTCGAATTCGGGAGATTTGTCGGCACAAATTGACGCGAAGCGCGTTGAACTCAACGATTTTGCGAAAAATTTGGCACTACATGACGGAAAAATTGCAGCATCGGAGGAGAGGCTCAACGAACAACGCAATCTTGCAGCAAAACTTTCTGAAGAAATCTCCGCGCTGACTGTTCGCCAAAATTCTGTTTCCGATGGAATTAACGAGGCCAAGCTTGAAAAAGCGACAGGTGCAGGACTTATCGAGGAGAGCATTAGGCGTCTGGAAACTCTTGGGCAAAGCAGTGGCACTCATGACTCTGTTGTCACAGAGCTTGTGCAAAATATTGCTGAATGCAAGCAACAAATTACCGATGAGGACGACAAAATTGCCTCGATTGAAAATACAGCCAAGGGATATGCGCTAAAGCGTCAGAGCCGTGCAAACAAGCTTGAAGAGCTGCAAAAAAAGATACAAGAGCTTCAGAATTCTGCAAATCAAAAACATCAACGAGCCAAGCTGCTTGAGGACTTAGAGGCCTCAATGGAGGGCTTTGGCGGCAGCGTCAAATACATACTTGGCGAAGCCAAAAAAGGTGCGATAAGTGGGATTTTTGGCGCAGTTTCGTCGTTGATTGACACAAAAAGCGAATATGCAATGGCGATTGAAACGGCTTTAGGAGCGGCAATGCAAAACGTTGTGGTTGCCGACGAGGACACTGCAAAGCGCGCAATTCGAATGCTTCAAAGCGCGCAGGCAGGCCGTGCGACTTTTTTGCCGCTTACATCTGTCAAAGGCGGCGGTAGCTTGCAGACTTCGGAGCTTGCAAAGTACGACGGCTTTATCGGTGCAGCCTCCGAGCTTGTGAAAGTCGACGCAAGATTCAGCGGAATTATTGCACAACTTCTTGGCAGAGTGGCTGTGACAGAGGATTTGGACAGCGCGACAAGCATCGCCAAATCATGCGGCTACAAGTTCAAGATTGTAACTCTTGACGGACAGGTCATCAATGCGGGCGGCTCATTTACGGGTGGCTCGACAGGCAGAAGCACGGGTGTTTTGGGTCGTCGCCACGAGATTGAAAAGCTGCATGAAAATGAAGCAAAATTGCTTGCTGACGCTGAAAAACTAGTTCCAGATAGCAAAGCGGTTGCCGAGGAACTGTCTTCAATTGATGCATATATTTCGGGGGCGCAAGCTGAAGAAAAAACTGCAAGAGAAGAAAAATTGCGGCTTGGCTTTGCTCTTGATACCTTGAAAAAGAATTTGGAACAAGCGAAAAATAACCGTGAAATTGCGGCAAAGGAGCTTAACCAGCTCACAGAGAGGCTTGAACAGCTGCGAGGTAGCGACGCGGACGCCGTAAAAATCATGGACGAGCTAAACGTTCAGCTAACTGAAATCAACGCCAAGTTAGAGGCTGCGATTGCACGTCGTGATACACTGTCAGTTGGTACACAAACCGCATCACAAAGCCTTTCTGAGCAAAAACTTGACCGAGTATCAGCGCAAAAAGATTATGAGCTTTTGGAGCAGGAAATCCTGCGTATGGAAGCAGCGATTGCAACCGCAGGAACACGTACAGAGCAGCTAAAAACTGAGCGAGACAACTACACTGCGGCAAATGCTCAAATCACTGAAAAAATTAAGACTCTTACAGCTCAAAAAGAAAAATACAAAGCGGAAATTGATGCCAACAATTCAGAAATATCTGGATTAATTCAGCGTAGGACAGAGCTTGAGGGAACAACAACTGGGTTACGCGTACACGAAAAAGAACTTGCAGCCAGTCGCGAGAGTGTCTCGCGAGAACTTGCGAGATTAGATGAGCGACGCGTGACGCTGCAAAGCGACTATGATGCGATTATAGCTAAGCTTTGGGACGAATATGAACTGACTCGCCGAGAAGCACTAGGTCTCGCGATAGAGCTTGAAGGCATTGATAAAGCCAATCGGCGTCTCAATGAGCTGCGTGGGAAGATAAAAGCGCTTGGCACTGTGAATACCGATGCAATCGAAGAATATGCACAGGTAAGCGAACGGTACGAGTTTTTGACTGCACAGCTAAAAGATGTTGAGGGCGCAAAGGCGCAACTTGCTAAGATGATTGCCGAGCTAACAAATGAAATGCGTGAGATTTTTCTCGAAAATTTCTCGAAAATTGCACAAAATTTTTCGAAAATATTTGTGCAGCTTTTTGGTGGAGGCAAGGCCGAGCTTACATTGACACAGGCAGACGATATTTTAGATTCTGGCGTTGAAATATTTGTGCAACCTCCAGGTAAAATTATCAAGAACCTAGCGTCACTTTCTGGTGGCGAGCAAAGCTTTGTTGCGATTGCGATATATTTTGCAATACTAAAGGTTCGCCCTGCGCCTTTTTGCCTGCTTGACGAAATTGAGGCAGCACTCGACGACGTAAATGTTACGCGTTACGCAAATTATTTGCGACAAATGTGCGCTAAAACCCAGTTTATCGCCATTACCCACCGCCGCGGCACCATGGAAGAGGCGGACATGCTTTATGGTGTTACCATGCAAGAAGAGGGCGTCTCAAAGCTTCTGGACCTCAACATTGGTGAGGTTGAAGAGAAATTGGGCATTAAAAATATATGAGTCTACTGGTATATAGATAAAAATACGAAATATATAATTAGATTGGCAAATTATATAAATTGAGGTACAAAATGGGAATTTTTTCAAAGATGTCCGAAGGACTGAAAAAGACGCGAGACAGCTTGGCACAAGGCGTTGGCAGCATCGTTAACTCATTTACCGCAATAGATGAAAGCCTTCTTGAGGAACTTGAAGAGCAACTAATTGTTGCAGATGTTGGAACTGTTACCGCAGGCAGAATTTGCGCTGAACTTCGAGCGAGAATCAAGAAAACAGGCGTAACTGACCCCGCGAAGCTATGCGAAATGATACGCGACGTTGTTGCTGACATGCTAACAGGCGATTGTTCGCTTCACCTTGATACAAAGCCGTCTGTGATTTTGGTAATTGGAGTTAATGGAGCGGGGAAAACCACGACAGTTGGTAAGCTTGCCGCAAAACTAAAGCAACAAGGGAAAAGCGTATTGTTGTGCGCAGCGGACACATTTCGCGCGGCTGCAATTGACCAACTTGCTATATGGGCGGAGCGTTCACAAGCGGAGCTGATTCGCCATGCGGAGGGCAGCGACCCTGCCGCTGTAGTGTATGACGCAATACAAGCGGGCAAAGCGCGTGGCCGTGATGTTGTTCTGTGCGATACCGCAGGAAGGCTTCATAACAAGAAAAATCTAATGGACGAGCTTTCAAAAATAAGCCGAATTATTAGCCGTGAGCTGCCCGACGCCGACGTCGAAGTTCTGCTTGTTCTTGACGCAACAACAGGCCAGAATGCGCTTAATCAAGCGAGATTGTTCAAAGAATCGGCGGGGCTGACGGGAATAATTTTGACAAAGCTTGACGGCACAGCCAAAGGTGGAGTTGTTGTTGGCATAAAAGAGGAACTGCAAATCCCAATTAAGTTTGTTGGAATTGGTGAAACAATCGAAGATTTGCGTGAATTCGATGCGGCAGACTTTGCTAATGCACTGTTTCAAAGTGAGGAGGCAGAAGCATGAAATTAGTAGTAGCTACAGGCAACAAACACAAATTGCTTGAGTTTGAGCGGATTTTAGCTCCACTTGGCGTTGAGGTTTTGTCGCCTGCCGACGTGGGTATCAGCTTGTTTGAAGCTGACGAAACCGAGCCAACCTTTGAGGGAAATGCGAGAATCAAAGCCTGTGCTATGCGTAAGCTGACTGAATTTTCAGTCGTTGCGGACGACTCTGGGCTTTGC
>JAVBKH010000155.1:0-6616 GCA_031554155.1 Oscillospiraceae bacterium | reverse complement strand
ACGTATTCCTCAAAAGCTTGTGGGACAAGCAATTCGGTCGACCACTCGCAGTTGTAGCATTCGTCGCCCGCCGTGATGCATGGCTTTGCTACAGGCAAATCCTCGCCGTCCAGCTTTTGCACAGTTTTAAGCTCAAAGAAGCTGCTGCCACCGACATAGCTTGCCACAATATTTTGCGCAAGTTGCGTGTGTGGCCCTGCGGCAGGCCCGAATACTGTCTCAAGTTTTTCGCCAAAAATCTCAAGAGCTTTGTTATCGGTTGCCTTAAAAAATTTGCGCACGCCAAAAATAGTCTGCTTATCAGCATATTCGTCCAAAATCCAGCTCATAAGCTGCCCAAATGGAATTGGTCTCATTTTGTCGCTCATTTATCTTTTTCCTCCAAATCGTGTGATGTCTTTGCGTCTCAACCACGCCGACAACTTCGGCAGTGGGCTTAGTCTATCTCGAATTTATGCGATTCCAAAGGCCTTGAGCACTTTCGCGGCACTTGGCCATGATTTGTTCTTCGTCAATTCCGCAAAGCTCACGGTTTAGCATTCTAACCTCGCCATTGATGATTGTGGTGACGACGGAGCGGCCAGTCAAGCCAAAAAGAGTGTGGCCGTTGCAGTTGTCGGCAGTCATGGGGGTTAGGGGGTTGTAGTCGCTGACGATAACGTCCGCAGCAGCGCCCTCTTCAAGCGCACCAATGGGAGTTTTAAACCAACGGGCTGCAATTTCGGCGTTGTTGTTGAACAGCATCTGCGGAATTTCTCCCCAAGCGGCGTTGGGGTCGCAGGTGTTGTGTTTGTGCAGGCAGTTTGCCACTTTCATGGACTCGTACATGTCGTTTGTGTAGCCGTCTGTGCCTAGTCCAAGCAAAATTCCGCGCCGCATCATCTCCATGCAAGGAGGTGCGCCCACAGCGTTGCCCATGTTGGATTCTGGGTTGTGGACAACCATTGTGTTTTCGTGCTTGATGATGTCCATTTCCGCATTGTTGACGTGAATGCAGTGGCCTAGCACAGTTTTTTCGCCTAGAATATCTTGGTCAAAAAGTCGGTTGATGACGCGCTTGCCATATTTTTTAAGGCTGTCGTAAACGTCGTCCATGCCCTCCGCCACGTGAATGTGAAAGCCCACGCCCTTAGGTGTATTTTCCCGCGCCAAAGCCATTGTCGCGTCAGAAATCGTGAAGGAAGCGTGCATACCCATCATTGCGCCGACCATGCCAGAGTCGTCAGCCAAAGCATACTTGATAAATTCGGCGTTTTCTTCAACGGATTCTCTCGCCTTTGCCTCGCCACCGCGGTCGGAGACTTCGTAGCAAAGGTTTGTGCGTACGCCCATTTCTTTTGCGGCTTCTGCAATTTTAAATAGGCTGCCCTTGATGTGGCCAAAGCTTGCGTGGTGGTCGTACACCGTTGTTACGCCATTTTTTATGCAGTCAAGGTATGTTGCAAGCGCGGAGAGCTTTGTGTCCTCAAGACTCAAGTTTTTGTCAAGCGTCCACCAAAGTCCGTCGAGAATATCAAGAAAATTCTTGGGGTTGTGGTTGTCGATAGAAATACCTCTCGCAAACGCGCTATAAATGTGGTTGTGCGCGTTGATAAGGCCAGGCATAATAAGTCCGCCTTTAGCGTCGATGAATTTAGCGTCGGCATATTTTTGCCTTAACTCCGAGGTTGTTCCAACCTCCTTGACAAGTTTGCCATCGAGCGCGACGCACCCGTTTTCGATTAAGCGATTGTTTTTGCCACGTGTCAGCAGTCTTCCGTTTCCTACTAGCAGCATGATTGTCCTCCTTTTTTGTCGAAAAATTAACAATAATAAAACTAAATAGGGCTGAATACTCGTTAGAATATTCAGCCCGCGCGCTAAGCACTACTTTTCAGCTACTAATGTAATATTAGCACATATTTTTGCAATAATCAATAATTTTTTGTATTATTGTGCACAGTCACTTTAACTAATTTTGTGGGTGATTTTCTGTGCGGTTGGTTGAACTGCGGACGAAACCGTGTTCAGTCTCCATTGTGACAATGCTGCCGCTTTTGAGTATTTTTGTTGCATTTACCGCGCCCACAATGACGGGGATTTCGAGGGCAGAGCCAACGATTGCAGCGTGTGAGTTAAGGCCGTCCTCCTCGGTGATAATGCCCGACGCTTTTTTGAGCAGCGGCACAATTTCGGTTGAAGTTTGCTTTATAACCAAGATATCGCCCTCTGTAAACTTAGCGTTTGCATCTGCAACGTCGTGGGCAACACAAATGCGGCCGCATACGCTCAAAGTTCCAAGGCCGTTGCCCTTGACGAGAACATCGCCGCAAATATGCACTTTGAGAAGGTTGGTTGTACCAGACATTCCAAGTGGAACACCAGTTGAAATTACGACCAAATCGCCGCTGTTAACGCTGCCCAAGTCCTGCGCAATTTTCACAACGTTTTCGAATAAAAGGTCTAGGTCGTCAACTTCCTCAATAAGTGCAGGCACAACGCCCCAAGACATTGCAAGCTGGCGGTACGTTGTCTCCGAAGGAGTGCAGCCGATTATCGGGATATCAGGGCGATATTTGCTAATATTGCGGGTTGCTCTGCCCGAAAGCGAGACAGTAATCATAGCAGTAGCACCAAGGTCGTAGGCAGTGGTGCAAGTTGCGTGGCTGATTGCGTTGGTCACGTTGTCGTTCTCGCGCAAATAATTTGCGCTTTCAAAGCGATGGCGATAGTTGATGTCTGACTCTGTGCTTTCGGCTATTCGCGCCATGACCTTGACAGCCTTGACGGGGTAGAGTCCTGCGGCAGTCTCACCAGAAAGCATAATCGCGCTTGTGCCGTCGTAAACGGCGTTAGCAACATCAGTGGCTTCGGCTCTGGTGGGTCTTGGATTTTTTATCATGCTTTCAAGCATTTGCGTTGCTGTGATGACGATTTTGCCGCAACGATATGCTTGCTTAATCAGCATTTTTTGAATTCCAGGAAGCAGCTCAAAGGCGATTTCCACGCCCATGTCGCCGCGCGCAACCATGATACCGTCGGAAACACGAAGAATTTCGTCGATATTTTCCACGCCCTGCGCATTTTCAATTTTAGAAATAATCAATATATTATTTGCATTTTTTCTATGCAGAATTTCGCGAATGTCCAGGACGTCTCTGGCGCAGCGCACAAACGAGGCCGCAATAAAATCAAAGCCAGTGTCAATGCCAAACTCAATGTCTGATTTATCCTGTTCGCTTAAATAGGGCATTGAAAGTGTGACCCCAGGTACGTTTACGCCTTTGCGGTTTGAGATATCGCCGCCGTTTAACACGTCACAGATTATCTCGCAGCCTTTTATTTCGCGCACTTGCAAGTCGATTAAGCCGTCATCAAGAAGAATATGTGTGCCCACTTTAACGTCGTTGGGCAGCTCTGCAACGCTCACAGTCGCTCTTTCGGCATTGCCTATGATAGTTTCAGTCGTCAGTGTAAAGGTTGTACCTTCAACAATGGTCGCTTTGCCGTTTTCAAACTCACCGAGGCGCACTTCGGGTCCTTTTGTGTCCAAAAGTGTTGCTATTGGCAGTTTCTTTTCCTCGCGCAGTGCCTTAACAATGTCAAAGGTTCTCTTGTGGCTCTCGTGTGTTCCGTGTGAAAAATTGAAGCGTGCCACGTTCATTCCCGCATCAATCAGCTTTTCGATTACTTCGCGTGTCTGTGATACCAGACCCAAAGTACATACTATTTTAGTTTTACGCATATATTTTTTACCTCCTAGGCTTCATTTAACTAAGCTTAGTATATTCCAAATTACTCCAAAAAACAAGGGGATTTATGTTGCATAGACGCTTAAATATGCTATAATATCTATATTAAACAAAACTTAATTTTAAGGAGCAACTTTTATGGAAAGAAATATTATTACAACTGACAAGGCACCAGGCGCAATCGGGCCATATTCTCAAGGGATTTCTCACGGTGACTTTGTATTTACAAGTGGTCAAATTCCTGTTGACATGGCCACAGGCGAGCTTGAGCTTGCAGACATCAAAAAAGCAACAAAGTATTCACTTGATAATGTTGCTGCAATTCTTGAGGCAGCGGGCGCGTCAATGGCAACCATTGTAAAAACCACCGTTTTTCTCACCGATATGAATGATTTTGCTCAAGTTAACGAAGTTTATGCGACATATTTTAAAGATGCACCGCCGGCAAGGAGCTGCATAGCAGTCGCAGCATTGCCGAGGGGCGTAAAAATTGAAATTGAAGCTGTTGCTTTAAAGGCTTAATTATGGATAAAATTATGATGACCACGCCGCTTGTGGAGCTTGACGGCGACGAAATGACGCGGATTATTTGGGCCATGATAAAGGACGAGCTTTTGCTGCCCTACATCGACCTTAAAACCGAGTACTACGACCTTGGACTGCAAAATCGGGACGATACAGACGACCAAGTGACAATAGACTCCGCAAATGCCATAAAGCGGCTTGGAGTCGGCGTAAAATGTGCAACAATCACCGCAAACAAGCAGCGAGTTGAAGAATACAAGCTCAAGAAAATGTGGAAAAGTCCCAACGCTACCGTTCGCGGAATTCTCGACGGCACGGTGCTTCGCACACCTATTTTAATAGACAGCGTTAAACCTGCCGTGAGAACTTGGAAAAAGCCTATAACTATTGCGCGCCACGCTTATGGCGACGTTTACAGCGCGTCCGAGTTGCGCGTAACAGAAGCGGGAACAGCAAAGCTTGTGTTCACACCCGAAAACGGCGAGGAAAACGTGCAAATAATCAAGAAATTTGACGGCGCGGGGGTTCTTCAAGGCCAGTTCAACACCGATGAATCCATACGCTCGTTTGCTCATGTTTGCTTTCGCTATGCGCTTGAAACACACCAAGACATGTGGTTTTCCACAAAAGACACCATATCAAAGCAATATGACCAGACGTTCAAGCTTCTATTTGAGGAGATTTATGGCGAAAGCTACAAGGCCGATTTTGAAAAGGCAGGCATCGAGTACTTCTACACGCTGATTGATGACGCTGTTGCTCGCGTAATCCGCTCGGAAGGCGGCTTCCTTTGGGCTTGCAAAAACTATGACGGTGACGTTATGAGTGACATGGTTTCCACCGCTTTTGGCTCACTTGCCATGATGACCTCCGTTCTCGTCAGCCCCGGAGGCCAATACGAATATGAAGCGGCACACGGCACAGTTACACGCCACTACTACCGCCACCTAAAAGGCGAGGAAACCTCAACAAACCCTATGGCAACAATCTTTGCGTGGAGTGGCGCGCTTGCAAAACGCGGTGAGCTTGACGGCAACACGAGGCTGAAAACCTTTGCAGAAACGCTTGAAAATGCCTGCATCAAAACCCTCGAAAGCGGCATAATGACCAAGGATTTGTCAGCTCTTGCAGAGGGAATCACGCCCACAGTAGTCAGTACCGACGGTATGATTAAGGCCATCAGAAAGACGCTTGACTCGCTAATTTAACCTTATATGGAAAGACTTGCCAATAGGCAAGTCTTTTTTAGTTTGTTTAAGCTTAATATCTTAGAATTATTTAGTTAACATGCACAACTAAAAACTATTTTTTTGTTCTAAAAAATAGTTGATTTATTTGAAATTTTTGGTATACTGAATTTAGCTGAAAAATCTGGATTATGTGGAGGAACCAAAATGATTGACAAGCAACGCAAGTTGTTTTTGGAGCAGCTTGCAAAAGGTTTGGCGGCGCAATTTGGTCCACAATGCGAGGTTGCAGTACACGACTTAACCAAAGGAACTGACAAAACTATCATCGCGATTGAAAACGGCCACGTTACAGGCCGACATGTTGGCGACGGTGCAAGCGAAATTGTTTTGCAGGCGCTAAAGTCGAAAAACCCAAAAGACAATCTCTCCTACTTCACGCAAACGCCAGACGGCAGGCTGCTGCGCTCGTCGACAATGTACATTCGCGACGACAACGGAAAGGTCACTGCGTTGTTTGGGATAAACTACGATATAACCGAGTTATCACACGCAAACTCAATTTTGAACCAGTTTGTAAGCACAGCTCAAGACAAGGGAAAAGACGATATTGAAACGATTTTTTCCAATGTAAACGATTTGCTTGATAGGTTGATTGAAGAAAGCTACGCCTACGTTGGCAAGCCCGTCGCCCTAATGACGAAAGAGGACAAAACCAAGGCAATCCAGTTCCTCGACGAAAAGGGTGCGTTTTTGATAAAAAAAGCAGGAGACAAGGTGTCAAAGTTCTACGATATTTCAAAGTACACGCTGTATAATTACATGGACGCAGAGTAAATTTTTAAGGAGGGCAAGATGGCAGACAAAATCGAGTGGGTATCGAATCAATGCGAAAAGTCAGAATGCGAAAGTTTGTCGCTGATGAACCTAGATGAAATACAAAAAGTACGCAGCTTTCACAAAAGCTTTCCTCAATACGACCGCACACCCCTTGCCAAGCTTGAAAATTTGGCAAAAAAGCTTGGCGTCAAAGGTATCTATATAAAAGATGAATCATATAGGTTTGGGCTAAACGCGTTCAAGGTGCTTGGCGGCTCGTTTGCAATGGCCAAGTACATAGCACGCATATTAAAGTGCGATGTTTCCGAGCTTACTTATGAAAAGCTTATTTCG
>JAVBKH010000234.1:0-5816 GCA_031554155.1 Oscillospiraceae bacterium | reverse complement strand
CACATCATGAGGATTGTCGGGGGCTTGCTTGCAAAGTTTATCTTGGAGTTTTCGCTGCCCATGAGAGCAGTTAGCTCGTCGTTGACTATTTTAATAATGTGCTGTGCAGGGGTTAAGCTTTCGAGAACTTCCGCGCCGATTGCGCGCTCTGTGACCACCGCAATAAAATCCTTGGCGACCTTATAGTTGACGTCTGCCTCCAAAAGTGCGAGACGAACTTCGCGCATGGACTCTTTCACGTCGGCTTCTCTGACTTTTCCCTTTGTGCGGAGCTTTTTGAATACCTGCTCAAGTTTGTCAGATAATCCCTCAAATGCCATGATATTCAGCCCCTTTCATAAAATTATTATACTAGACGTTTAATTCTGTCGCAATATCAGCAATTTTTCGTGCAACTGCAGTAGATTCGCGGCTTAACTTTAGCTGCGTGTGGTAGTCGGCAAGGCTTGTCGCAAGCTCTGCAATTTGGTCAAGGCCTTCCTTGATTTGCACAAAACGGGCGTAAAGTCCAAGCTTTTCCTCATAATCAAGCAACTGAAACTCTGCGCGCTTGATGCTATCGCGAACGCCTTGCCGCGTTATTCCGCTATGCTGTGCAATTTCGGCAAGGGATAAGTCCTCGTTGTGGTAAAGCTCTGCAACTTCGCGCTGTTTGGGTGTGAGCATTTCGCCATAAAAATCCAAAAGCAGTGATATTTCAAGATTTTTCGGCATAACTACACCCTTCCGTCAAATTCTTGTCATATTATACATGAGGTTATTTGCTATGTCAAGGCTTTTTGCTTTACAGAATAAATTTTTCTTGTTATTCCAAAATTTTTGCGGTAAAATAACTTTAAGGAGGTGCAGTATGGAACTAAATTCACTGGTACAAAAACTTAAAACTGGCGAACCTAAGCGGATTGCGGTTGCAGCAGCGCAGGACGACGTTGTGCTAAAGGCTGTAGTAGAAGCCTACAAGCTAGGCATAGCTGTCCCTATTCTCTGCGGAGATATTGAAAAAATCGACAGCATTGCAAGAATGAACAATCTTGACATATCGGCCTTTGAAATAATTGAGACAGACAGCGACCTGCAAAGTGCTGCGATTGCGGTTTCCTTGGTGAAATCTGGTCGCGCAGATATGCTGATGAAAGGCCTTTTGCAAACTGCTGACCTGTTGCGCGCAGTACTCGACAAAGAAAAAGGGCTTAGAACAGGCGGGATTTTGTCGCATGTGGCGGTTGTTCATTCCGATAGAATGGACAGAACTTGGTTTGTGACCGACGGCGCAATGGTGATGTACCCCGACCTCAAAACCAAGCAGCAGCTTATAAATAATGCGGTGGTTGTGGCAAAAGGTCTTGGAATTGAGACGCCGAAAGTCGCGCCGATTTGCGCAGTTGAGACAGTAAACCCAGATATGCAGGCAACTCTTGATGCGGCGGCGCTGCACTCAATGAACGAGCGCGGACAAATCAAAGATTGCATTGTTGACGGGCCTTGCGCCTTTGACATCGCGGTTTCCGCGGAGGCCGCCAAGCACAAAAAGGTGACATCACCTGCCGCAGGTTGCGCCGATATACTTTTATTTCACAATATCGAGGCCGCAAACTCAACGGTAAAGGCAATGACCAACATAGGTGAATGCCTATTTGGTGGCGTGATTATCGGGGCTGCTGCGCCGATTGTGCTAACCTCGCGCTCTGATTCTGACGCAAGCAAGCTCTATTCAATAGCGATTGCAGCATCAATTTAGCAAAAGATTGAGAGAAAAAATGCAAGAAAAAAATTTACGATTTTATTTAAAACTTTTTTGGAGCACGTTCTCGCTTAGTGCGTTCACGTTTGGCGGCGGCTATGTTATTGTTCCGCTAATGCGCAAGAAATTTGTGGAGGAAAACCACTGGATTGAGGACGAAGAAATGCTCGACATTGTTGCGATTGCGCAGTCTGCGCCTGGAATAATCGCGGTTAATGCGTCAATATTAGTGGGCTACCGCCTTGCAGGGGTATTTGGCGCGCTTATTACGACTGTAGCTACTGTATTGCCCCCGCTCATTACACTAACAATAATTGCAAGCTTCTACAAAGCTTTTCGCGACAACGCAGCCGTTGCAGCTACAATGAAGACCATGCAGGCAGGCGTTGCGGCAGTAATAGTTGATGCCACGGTAAAAATGGGCAGGACGGCGCTAAAAGGCCGCGGAGTTGGCACTTTAATTGTGATTATAGCGTGCTTTGTGGCTTCGTTCTTCCTAAATATCAACGTTGCAATAATAATTTTGGTTTGTGGATTTTTAGGTGCGCTCAAAGTGATTTTGAGTGAACGCAAGGCAAAGCAAGGGGGGCAGAAATGATTTACCTTGAATTGTTTTGGTCGTTTTTTCAAGTTGGGTTGTTCAGCATTGGCGGGGGTTACGCCGCCTTGCCGCTAATACAGGCGCGGGTAGTTACTGCGCACAATTGGCTTACTTTGGCTGAATTTGCCGATGTTGTGACGATTTCCCAAATGACTCCTGGCCCGATTGGGATTAACGCGGCTACCTTTGTCGGCACAAAAATGGCGGGATTGACTGGAGCGGTTGTTGCTACAATTGGGTGCGTAACGCCATCTATGTTTATAGTTTTAACGCTGGCGTATTTTTACTCTAAGTATAAAAACTTAACAATAATACGCGGAGTGCTAGACAATCTGCGCCCCGCTGTGGTTGGATTAATCGCAGCATCTGGACTTTCGATTATGCTTTTGAGCTTTTGTGACACGACTCTGGCCTCAAGAAGCCTAGCTAGTCTTGATTTTTTTGCGGTTATATTGTTTGCGTGTTCCGTGTTTATCTTGCAAAAGTGGAAGCCAAATCCCATAATAATTATATTGGGTACAGGACTTGTTGGGCTTATTAAATATTATATACAATGAGTAGTTTGCTTAAAGGATTATACGGAAAACAGTATTGTGACAACAAATTTATTTGATTTTATAGCAATAAAATAGGTACAGATGCAAAAATACATCTGTACCTATTTTTTTATTCGTTTATGCCATATTCAACTGAAATTAGGCTTGCGAGGGGTTTGGGTTTTTGTTCAACAATAACTGCTACGCGAACCTCGTTTTTGTTAATAATAATTGAGTCAGCAGCTTTGCCTTTGCGGGCGTTGCCGTCGAAGCCTAGCATGTCTTCATATGCCGCGCTATAGGCTTCTCTAAACAGCTTGCGCACATCGCTCTCCCACGCTAAAAATGGGTATATTGTAGTGCTTTGCAGCAAATCGGCTGTAGGATAGGTACTCAAATCGTCGGTTTCAGCTTGCAAGTTCTCTAATTTCATCGGCAGTTTTTTTCTCTCCCTAAACTGCGCAAAAAAAGCCTTGTCTTCCGTGGTTAGCTTGTTTTCGCCCGCAAACTCGGAGACAAGCTCAATGTCCATGCTTTCGTCAAAGTCGTCGTACGAAAATCCATTCTCGCCCAAAGCTTCGTCAATTTCAGCGTCAATATCGTCGGAAACTGCACCGTAGTCGCCAAAGCCAATGAATAAATTATCGCTGCAAATAAGTGTGTCTTGAACTCCAACTTTAACAGCCTTGAACACTTCTTCTGGCAGATTAAACTCGCGGACTTCGCCATCATCGCACGAAAACTCGACAAGATACATCAAATAATGCTGTCGTTTTGTGCCGTTTTCTGTAACGGCTTTAGACTTTACAGTCGCACTAATTAGAGTTTCTTCGCCAGTTTCATCTTTTAAAGTCGATTCAATAACGGGCAAATTGCGGCCACGATAAGAAAAAAAAGCCAGAATTAACACAGCGAAAACAATTATTATTACAATAAGCATAAAAATTCCTCCTATTTGTAAGTATTGTATCACAAAGCAAAGCATTTTTAAAGTAAAAAAAGCTAATCGCCGCTCCGTGCAGAGAGCGGCGATTAGTACACTAAGGGGAGCGGAACAAGGGATATGGTATAAGTAGCTCGCAAAAAGAAGTATATCATTTTAAGGTCACGATAAAGTCATATTTATGGTAATAAAAAAAAAGACAAAAATTATTTTTTATTAAACTAGTGACCGATTTTTGATGGGCATTTTTAGAATATCGCATGAACGGGGATTGTGTTTCGCTTGATTCGATACTTTTTTATCAATTATTAATACCAAGTCGGTCACAAAGACGCAAAAATTTATCGCAATTGTGCGCGACTAAAAATATATTGCCCGCAAGCCTCTCAGAAGCTGGGCGAATGAAAAGCGAGCCACTTCACATGGCTCGCTTTTGTAGTGAGATTATTATTTTTTTGCGTCCAAAAGCCAAAACCATGGCGATATTGGACTATATGGAGGATAAAACGGGAAAGGAAACGAATGCGGGTGATGGCCGTGGTGGCCGTGATGTCCGTGGTCATGGCCGTGGCGATTTCTGTCGCCTTTGCGGTCAGAAAAACGGTAGGTATGATTATTAGGCAAAGTATTCAGCTCCAATCAAAGCACAAGTTTATATGAAGTGCCGCAATCCAGTTTATGCCGCGCACTTAGTCAAGGTTAATAATTGACAGTGCTAGATTGCACTAAATCTTAGAAAAACTTGAAATTATTGCAAAAAATACTCACTATTTGATATGAAAATGAATAGACTGAATTAAAATTGAGAATGTGAGGAATTTGCGTGAGAATTAGTCAACATGGTGTTAGTCGTCACAGAAGCGCGCCAAGTCGTGCGCTTGCGTGGATTTTTGTGATAATGGCGGGATTTTTGGCAGTTGCAATATGGATAGACTATTCCATTCGCCCTGTGGTTTCAGAAGTAATCGAGTATCAGGCGAAAGTTTTTGCATCAAGGCTAATTAACGACGCAATGATGGAGGAGCTTGAGCGGGCAGGTCTCGAATACGACAATCTTGTGAAAATCTCGCGGGACGAAAATGGCGAAGTCACGTCGATTGAGGCGGATATGGTGCAGATTAATCGCTTAAAGTCGCGAATGGGCAGCTCGGTTGTAAAAAAACTTGAGGAGACCGACAACCGCGAAATATTTGTGCCTATTGGTACGATTCTTGGAAATCAGTTCACATCTGGCCGTGGGCCTGACATCGGCATAAGAATAGTGCCGACAGGCTACGCGCAAACGGAAATATTCAACCAATTCACGTCAGCGGGGATAAACCAGACTCACCACCAGCTTATGCTAAACGTAAGCGTGCAGGTAGTCGCGATTTTAACAGGGTACAGCGTAAAAACGGACACACAGACCAGCTTTTGCATTGCTGAAACAGTGATTGTCGGCGATATTCCCAACGGTTATGCATCAATAAACGGCAGCGCAACCGCATTTGCACCCTTTGAAGATAAAGTTGCGGGGATAAAATAAAAGTATCTGCCATAATTCAAACTACGCAAAATTAGTGTAATATTTGACAATAATGTGGTATAATAAGATGTTTAAATCGACAAGGACGGTGAACTAATGGAGAAATCTGTAGCCGAGGCGCGCGTGGCGGAACTTCGCGAGGCTTTGGAGCACCACAGCCACCAATATTATGTGCTAGACAACCCCGAAATTGAGGATTGGCAGTACGACAAACTTTTACACGAGCTTATTGCGCTTGAGGAAGAATTTCCCGAGCTTTACGACGTAAATTCGCCTAGTGTTCGTGTGGGGGGCAAGGCGCTTGGAACGTTCGCCGAGGTGGCTCATGCTGTGCAAATGGCGTCACTACAGGACGTTTTCAGCTTCGACGAGCTGCGGACTTTTGACGCACGTGTGCGCGAGAAAATAGACTCGCCAACATACGTTGTTGAGCCAAAAATTGATGGGCTTTCAGTTTCCCTTGAATATCG
>JAVBKH010000079.1:0-2941 GCA_031554155.1 Oscillospiraceae bacterium | reverse complement strand
ATTAGCGCCGACGACACCGAAAGAACAGCAGACCTCATGGCTGAAAAAGCCGTGAATCTGCGAATTTTCGGCGACGAAAATGGCGACATGAATCTCTCGCTCATTGATATTTGCGGAGACTGCCTTAGCATTTCGAATTTTACACTTTATGCAAACTGCCGTAAGGGTAGACGACCGTCCTTTATAAATGCTGCACACCCAGACCACGCCAAGCCTTTGTACGCATATTTTGTTGAGGCGTTGCAAAAGGCAGGCATCAAGCGCGTGGTCAACGGCGAGTTTGGAGCGGATATGCAGGTCGAAATTCACAACGACGGCCCTGTCACTATAATTTTGGACAGCGACGAAGTTTTGCCAAAAATATAACGGAGGTGCTAATATGAACATGACCACGGTTTCTGTGGGGTTGCTTGGAACGAATTGCTACATTTTGAGCAGCAATAAAAATAATTGCGCAGTAATTGACCCTGGTGCGCAGTCTGAAAAAATTCTTGCCCGAATTGCTGAAGAAAAGCTGGATGTCAAATATATTTTGCTGACTCATGGTCACCATGACCATATTGGCGCAGTAAAAAAAGTGTTGGAAAAATTCCCCGAAGCAAAGCTTTACATCGGCAAAAACGACCTTGAAATGCTTACTGACGGAAGCAAAAGCTTGGCGTCAATACGGTACAACAAATCTGGCGAATATTTTATTGAATGCGCCGAGACCGTCAGCGACGGAGATGAGGTAACCCTCGACGAGCTGAACGTCCGCGTGGTTGAGTCGCCTGGCCACACCAAGGGCGGCGTTTGCTATATTTGCCAAGATATGCTTTTTTCTGGTGATACATTATTTTACGGCGATGTTGGCCGTTGCGACCTTTACGGCAGCAATTATGACTCCATGCTTGCCACACTTCGCAAACTATCTGCGCTTAACGGCGATTACCATGTTTACCCAGGGCACGGGGAGTCAACCTCCCTTGAATACGAGCGGCAGCACAACAGCTACATTGCCGAGGCTATGCAATGAAGCTAGGGCTTATCATTTACGGCCACAACTTTGACTACGAACTTGAGTGCATAGTGAGGATATTTTTTCCAACGGCACAAATTGAGAAAATAGTTGACAACAATGTTGCAAAAATGCATGTAAAGAATAATAACTTTACAGTAAACTTAGAACAAGATTTAACCAAATCGGGTGTAAAGCATAAAAACATTACATGCGTAGATGGCTCTATTATCACTTCGCTAGCGCAAAATGATAATATTTTTCTTCTCAATGTTGCTGTTAGATTTGAAAATTTTTCGCATGAGCTTAAAGACGAAGTATTGCCTACAGAAAAAAATGTTGCTGCAACTTGTGAACGCAAGCTTGCAGCAATGTTATTTACTTTGCTTGCGGAAAAAACAGGTGAGCGGCCAAGTTGGGGGATTTTAACTGGAATACGGCCTGTGCGACTTTGTGCGCAGTGGCGTGAGCAGGGATTGTCAGACGATGAAACCTTTTCGCGTTTGACCGAAAATTACCACGTTTTGCCAAGCAAGGCCATGCTGACACTGGAGACCTTACGTGCGCAGGAAAAAATAGTTTCACTAAATAGGCCCGATACATTCAGCCTTTATATCAGCATACCGTTTTGCCCAACACGCTGCCTTTATTGCTCGTTTGTGTCACACGCAATTGATAAGGCGGCAAAACTTTTGCCCGAATATGTTCGCCTACTTTGCGAAGAAATTGCTTTTGTTGGTAAGATTGCAAAGAAAAAGGGCTTGAAGCTGCTGACAATTTATATGGGCGGAGGTACGCCCACCACGCTTAACGCGGAGCAGCTTAGCGAAATTTTAGCGGCGGTTCGTGCATCGTTTGACTTTGGGCATTTGCTTGAATATACAGTTGAAGCGGGGAGAGCCGACACAATTACCGAAGAAAAACTTAGAGTAATGCGTGAATTTGACGTTAACCGAATCAGCATAAATCCGCAATCAATGAACGACAATGTACTGAATGCCATTGGGAGGCTGCACACAGCGGAAGAGGTTGAGCAAAGCTTTAAACTTGCGCGCAAGCTAAGTTTTGCTGAAATCAACATGGATTTAATTGCGGGATTGCCAGAAGAAACCATCGAAAGCTTTCAAAAATCACTTGACAAGGTTTTGAGCCTTACACCAGATAACATCACTGTTCATGCGCTTACAGTGAAACGGTCGTCAAATTTGCGAGAGCGTGACGGAGCTTTTGAGGTGGGCGAACATGAAACTGCACAAATGCTCGACTACGCAGAAAAAACATTGAAATCGTCAGGATATTTTCCATATTATCTGTACAGGCAAAAGGCAACTGTTGATAACCTAGAAAATGTAGGCTTCTCAAAGCCAAATCACGAGGGAATTTACAACATTTACAGCATGGAGGATACACACAACATTTTTGCCGTGGGGGCAGGCGCTGTCACCAAAATTATAGAAAATGGCAATTTAAAGCGAATATTCAACTTCAAATATCCTTACGAATATGTGAGCAGGTTTGAAGAAATAATAAACCGCAAAGCGGAGGAATAAAAAATGCGAGATATTATCCCTAAAAAATACACGCCACTAGAAATTGCACCAATTATCGAGCTTGCAAATAACAACCCACAACAGCTTGTTGATACATCAGAAGAATACTACAACAATCAAGTTACGGGTGCCGCAAAACGAATTGCAGCCAATGAAAATTATAGCTTTGTGTTGCTTTGCGGCCCGTCAGCCTCTGGCAAAACAACAACCGCCCACAAGCTCAAGCATCGTCTTATTGAACAAGGCGTGGGTGCGCGAGTTGTATCAATGGACGATTTTTTTAGAGGCCTTGAGAATTACCCCAAGTTGCCCGATGGCACCCCAGATATGGAGTCTTTTTTGGCAGTCGACCACGAACTTTTGAACAAATGCTTTGCCGAATTAATGGAAAAAG